>NZ_JBEZJL010000084.1:0-49685 GCF_040651755.1 Actinomadura sp. NPDC048394
CATGATCGGCGATCCGCACATGAACTTCTACGAGGGCACGGCGAAGGTCGACGACATCCGCCTGTACACGCCGGAGAACCGTTCGGCCGGCTCGGCCCACGCCCCCCGGTGGGGGCTCCGCCCCACACCCCCGACCCGAGTGCTCCGTGCCGGGCCGTGACCGTTCTGTGGCTTATGAGGCGTCGGGGCGGGGGGCGGCGGTCGGGTCTGCTTCGGAAACGCGTTCTAGGACGCGTAGGGAGCCCTGTACGCGGCGCTCCTCGAAGGCGCCGCTCTCCAGGGCCCTCAGGTAGACGTGGTAGGGGGGCTGCCCGCCGTCCTTCGGGTCGGGGAACACGTCGTGGATCACGAGTGCCCCGCCGACCGCGACGTGCGGCGCCCAGCCCTCGTAGTCGCCCTGCGCGTGCTCCTCGGCGTGACCGCCGTCGATGAACAGCAGCGCGAGCGGGGTGCGCCAGAACGCCGAGACCGTCCGGGACTGCCCCACGATGGCGACGACCTGGTCCTCCAGGCCCGCCGCGCCGACCGTCTTGCGGAACGTCGGCAGCGTGTCCATCCGCCCGGTGCTCGGGTCGACCAGGGACGGGTCGTGGTGCTCCCAGCCCGCCTGGTTCTCCTCGGAGCCGTGGTGGTGGTCGACCGTGACGACGACCGTGCCGGCCTGCCGGGCGGCGGCGCCGAGGTAGATCGCCGACTTGCCGCAGTAGCTGCCGACCTCCAGCAGCGGGCCGGTGGCGGCGAGCAGGGCCCCGTACTCCAGGGCGGTCTCGTAGAGGACGCGGCCCTCGTCGTCCGGCATGAAGCCCTTGGCGCAGCGGGCGGCGCGCAGCAGGTCCGCCGGCATCGCGGGAGGTCCGTCCGGGCGGTCCGCGGCGGAGGTCGTCCCCGGGAGGGTGGGCGCCTCGCGCAAATCAGACGGGGTTTCGGTCATCCGCGCACCTTATCCGACACCGAATGAGACTCGGGTCTCGCCCCGGTGTTGCCGCACCGGACTGGAACGTGTTCTACTTTTCCGGGCGGGCGGCCGGTGCCAGAACCCGGTTCGGTAGGTTGGGCGCCGGGCACCGGGCCGGCGGGGGCGCGCCCCCGCGCGGACCTCCCCCGCCCATCCGGGAACGCGAACGGAGAAGCCGATGAGAGTACGGGTCGACCCGCTGGTGTGCGAGGCCAACGGCGTCTGCGTCGGGCTCGCCCCCGAGGTCTTCGACCTCAACGACGACGACGAGCTGGAGATCCTCAAGCCGGACGTGCCGGCCGAGGAGGCCGACCACGTCCGGCACGCGGTCCGCTCCTGCCCGAAGGCCGCGCTGACCCTCGAGGAGTAGCCGCACCGGCGGCCCGGCCGCGCCCCGCCGCCGGACGGGCGGAACCGCACCGGGCGGTTCGTCAGCGGTCCGCTTCCCGTGCCATCCTGCTTCGTGCCCTTCGGACGACTAGACGATCGTGGAGTGCGGGTGGCGTACGCAGCTGCAGCGGGCCCTCTCCGGACGGCCCGGACGCTCGCGTCCGTTCTGGCGGCGGCGCTGGCCGTCCCCCTCGCCGTGCCGCCGGCCGCGAACGCCGCCGCGCCCCTCACCGGACGGCGCATCCACGACATCCAGGGCGCCGCGCACGTCTCGCCGCTGAACGGCGCCGCCGTCGCGGGCGTCCCCGGCGTCGTCACCGCCGTGACCGGCAACGGCTTCTGGATGCAGGACCCCCGCCCCGACCGGAACCCCGCGACGTCCGAGGGCGTCTTCGTCTTCACCCGCACCCGGCCGCCCGCCGCCGCCGGCGACGCGGTCCGGGTGAACGGGAAGGTCCGCGAGTACCGTCCGGGCGGCGGGTCCGCCGGGCTCACCCGCACCGAGATCGACGCGACCGCGACCGGCGTCACCGCGCACGGCGCCGCGCTGCCCGCGCCCGCCGTCATCGGGCCGGGCGGGCGCCGGCCCCCGACCGCCGTGATCTCGGCCCGGCGCGGCGACGTCGAGAAGGGCGGGATCCTCGACCCCAAGCGCAGCGGCCTCGACTTCTACGAGTCGCTGGAGGGGATGCGCGTCCGGATCAGCGACGCCGTCGCGGTCGGGCCGTCCCGCGACGGCCAGGTGCCGGTGCTGCCCGCCAACGGCGCCGGCGCCGGGACCCGCACCAAGCGCGGCGGCATCCTGCTGCGCGACGGCGACGCCAACCCCGAGCGGATCGTCCTGGACGACGCGCTCGCCCCGCTGCCCGCGATGAACGTCGGCGACCGGCTGCCCGGCGCCGACGACGGCGTCCTCGACTACTCCTACGGCGACTTCACGCTGCTGCTCACCGCCGCCCCGCGGCGCGCCGACGGCGGCCTGCCGCAGGAGGCCGCGTCCCGGCAGCGGCCCGGCGAGCTCGCCGTCGGCACCGCCGGGCTCTCCGGCCTCAACCCCGACAGCCCCCCGCGGCGCTTCGACGACCTCGCCGGCGACATCGTCCAGGGCCTCGGCTCCCCCGACCTCGTCGCGGTCAGCGGCCTGCAGGACAACAGCGGCCCGCACGACGACGGCACCGTCGCCGCCGACCAGACCGTCGCGCAGCTGATCACCGCGATCAGCGAGGCGGGCGGCCCCGCCTACGACTGGCGCTCGGTGAACCCGCGCGACGGCTCCGACGGCGGCGAGAAGGGCGGTAACAGCCGGATCGGGTTCCTGTTCCGCACCGACCGCGGCCTCGCGTTCGTCGACCGTCCCGCGGCCACCGAGCCGCTCGCCGACCCGCCGCCCGCCGCGCAGCCCGACCCGGCCGTCACCGCCGCGAAGCCGCTGCGCCGCGCGGACGGCACCGCGGCCCTGTCGCAGTCGCCCGGCCGGATCTCCCCCGGCGACGCCGCCTGGAGCGGCGCCCGCAAGCCGCTGGCCGGGGAGGTCACGTGGCGGGGGCGGCGCATCATCGTCGTCGCCGACGACTGGTACCCGCGCACCGGCGACGACCAGCCCGCCTTCGGCCGGTACCAGCCGCCGTCCAGCCCCACCGAGTGGCGCCGCGACGCGCAGGCCCGGGTCGTCGCCGGGTTCGTCCGGTCCGTGCGGGCGGCGGGCAAGAAGGCCGACGTGATCGTCACCGGCGGCCTCAACGACGGCGGGACGTCCCTGCCCGTGCAGGCGCTGACGAAGGACGCCGGGCTCGCCGACCTGCCGGCCGCGCTGCCGGCCGGCGACCGGTACACCGCCGTCACCGGCGGGAACTCCGAGGACCTCGACCACATCCTGCTCAGCCCGTCCCTGGCCAGGAGCAAGCACCGGTTCGACATCGTGCACCGCGCGTCGGAGTTCGCGTCGCGCGCCGGGGACCACGACCCGACCGTGGTGCGCATCGACCTGCCCGGCAAGTGACCGCACCGCGCGGGGGCGTCCGGCCTCGCGTGTGAGCGGGGTCACCCAATTCCGGCGGTGCCGAAAAGAGCGGCTTCGTACGATCCGGAAACCCGCCGGTGTTTCTCTCCCCGGGGCGGGGGCAGCGACCGATCGTCACACCCCCTCCGGGAGGAGACGTCCCCCATGGCGTTCCGATATCGGTCGCACCACATCAGCCTGGTCGGCCTGATCTATCTCATCATCGGCGTGTTCGTCGCCTGGGACCGCGGCTACATCGACGTCCCGCTGCTGCGCCAGGTCGGCAGCGCGCTGCTGGCCATCTTCCTGTGGGTCCTCATCCTGCTGGGCGTGGACCTGCACATCCACGCCTGATCCAGGACCGGCACGGGCCGTCCGCGCGTCCCCCCGCCGTCGGGCGGCCCGTGCCCCGGACCCCGGCGACAGGTCCCCGTGCCGTCGGGGTCATAGACCCCAGAACACCCGAAGAGCTACGTTCCGCTCATGACGAAAAAAGACTGCAGTTGCGGACACGGCGGCGGATGCTCCTGCCCGAAGGGCTGCTCCTGCGGCTGCAACGGGTGATCCCCCGCTAAGGCCGCCCCGCCGACACCGGCTTCGCCGCCGGCGCGGACCCGGCCCGCGGCACCGGCGCCCGCCACAGCAGCGGCGTCTCGGCGCCGGCGTGGACGGCGGAACCGGTGGCCAGGACCGTGCCTCCCGCCGACGTCATCGCCGTGAGGCGCCGTCCGGTACGCCCGCCGAGACCCCGCGCGGGCACCCGCCGCCACGCCGCCCCGTCCGGTGACCCGAACACGGCCGCGCCGCCCGGCGCGGTCGCGACCGCCACGACGAAACCCTGCGGCGTCGCGGCGGCCGCGGTCACCTGCCGCGCGCCCGGCGGCATGCGCCGCGCCCACGTCCGCCCGGCGTCCGGCGACACCAGCAGGCCCGCGTCCGCTCCCGCCACGACCAGCGCGTTCCCGCGCGCCGCGACCTGCGTGAGCGGGCCGGTGCCCGGCGGCACCGCGGGCGTGGGCGTCCATTTCGCGCCGTCCGGCGACGTCCACACGGCCGGCTTCCCGTCGCGCCCGCCGACCGCCACGTAGCCGGAACCGGTCGACGCCACGTCGACGAGGTTCCCGGCCACCGCCGCGCGCTGCCACGCCTTCAGGTCGGACGACCGCCACACGGTGCCGCCGCCGACCGCCACATAGCCCGTGGACCCGGACGCGACCGCCGCGAGCGGCCCGGCGGGCACCTTCGCGGGCTCCCAGACCGACCCGTCCCGCGACGTCAGCGCGAGCCCGCCCGGCCGCGCGGCGGCCGTGCGGCCGACCGCGAGCCACCCCTGCCCGCCGAACGCCACGTCCGACAGCCGCCCGGGGGTGCCCGGCACCCGGCCGCGCGTCCAGCCGAGCCCGTCCGGCGAGCTCCAGACCGCGGCGCCGCCGTTCGTGCTGCCCACCGCCACCGCCCGGCCCGGCCCCGCGGCGAGGGACCGGATCGCCCGCTCGGTGTGCACCGCGCCCGGCACCGCCGCCAGGTTCACGCCGGACAGGTACGCGTCGCCGCCCTGATGTCCCGCGACCGTGACCGCGCCGCCCGCCGCGACCGCCAGACCGCTGGTCTGCACCGGCCCCGCGACCGTCCCGGACGGCTGCCAGGCGCGCCCGCCGGGGCTGCGCAGCACCGTCCGCTGCCCCTTCGCCCCCTTCACCACGACGCCGAACCCCGCCGCGGAACCGCCGAACCGCTCGACGCCCGCGTACCCCGGCGCCGAGAACCGTCCCGCGGCCTGCCACCTCAGGCCGTCCGGGGAGGTGAACAGCACCCCGAACCGCGCCGTCCTCCGGTGCTTCTTCGGGCCGGTGGTCAGCCGCCCCTCTCGCACCGTCGCGAACCCGCCCGGGCCCGCGACCAGGCCGTTCGTCGCGCCCTGCGACCCCTGCGCCTGCGGGACGGCCACCGCCGTCCAGGTCCGCCCGCCGTCCGCGGACCGCCACAGGCCGTCGCCCCGCACCGTTCGCGTGACCTTCTTCTTCCCCTTCTTGCGGGTCACCTTCCGGCTGAACGTCCCGTGCGTCACCAGCACGCCGCCGGACGCGGCGACCCGGTCCAGCCCGGTGATCCCGGCCTGCAGCCCGTCGACGCGCTGCCACGCCCGGCCGTCCGCGGTGCTCCACACCACGGCGCGGCCCCGCGCCGAGCCCACCGCGACGAACCCGTGCACGGTCGCGACCAGCGCGTTCACCTGGTCGTCCGGCCTGAACGCGGCCGTGTCGAGGTGCCGCGTCCAGGTCGCGCCGCCGTCGCTCAGCCACACCACCGTGCCCGCGGGCGACCGCCCGAGCGCCGCCCAGCCGCCGGCCCCGGCCGCGACCAGCCGCGGGCGCTCGCCGGCGGGCGGCTCCGAGCCGTCCGCGCCGCGCACCTTCGCCGCCTTCCACGCGTGCCCGCCGTCCGCGGACACCAGGAACCGCGCGCGCTCCTGCCCCGGCGTGCCGTCGCCCTCCGTCCCGGCGGCGACGACCTTCCGCCCGGACGCGGTGACCACGGCGAGGTCCTGGACAAGGCCGTCCGTCGTGGCCGCCGGGTCGGTCCCGAACAGCGCGCCCGCCGGGATCGGCGCGGGCGGGCGCGGCTTCTTCGGGCCGCCGCCGCTCTGATCGAGCGCGAAAAGCGCGCCGCCCGCGACGACCACCAGCCCGGCCGCACCCGCGATCGCGGCACGCAGCGTCCGCGTTCCCCGGCCCCCGGCGCGCCCCTCTGGTCCCGCCTGCGCATCGCCGACGCCCACCTGAAGATCGTCGGCCGCCACCTTGGACGCGTCGGCCGCCGCCTGGGGCTCGCCGGCCGCCGTCTGCGCTTCACCGGCCGCCGCCCGGTCGGTGTCCGTCTGAGGTTCGCCGGGTGCCGCCTCGTCGTTGTCCGCTTTCTCGGGTGTCTCGGCGGTGCCGGGCTTGGGCTGGGCGGACGCCGCCGCGACGACCGAGCCGGCCCCGCGGGCCTTCGCCGACCGCTTCGCGGCGCGGTTCTTGCGCGCGTCCTGCTTCGGCTTCTCGTCCGCGGGGGCGGCGACCGCTTCCTCGGCGGGCTTCTCGGCCGGGCTCGCGGACGGCGCGGAGGCGCGCTGCTTGCGCTTCTTCGGCTTGGACGGGGACCCGGTCTCAGCGGCCTCTGCCGGGCGCGCGGCGACCGGCGGAGCGTCCGCGCGGATGGCGTTCAGGCTCGCGGGCGCCTCGGATGCCTCGGGCTCCGGGGCGACGGTGGCGGCGCGTTCCCGGGGCGGTGCCCCGTGACCCCAGCGGATGCCGGCGGCGCGCCACGCCTCGTAGGCGCGCTGCCAGGGCGACAGGGCCGCCGGGAGGTCGGCGAGGTCGGCGGCCACGCCGAACGTCAGGCGGCGTCTGACCTCGCGCGATCCGTCCGGCCGGTCATCGGCAGGGGGCTCCGCACCGGCCGGGGACGAGGTGCCGTCCCGCTCCGGGGTCCTCGCCGTCACACGCGCTCCTTCACGGTCCTGGGACCACTATGAAACCGCGCCACACCGATGGTTGTTCGCACATCGGCGTGAACGGCGGCCGATCGGGCCGCTGGAGCGTTCTATCACCTCAGGCCGGACGGATCCGATCTTTCGCCTCGATCTCCCCCTTGTAGGCGAATCCCTGGATGTGGACGACGGGCGCGTCGGCCCCCGGCGCGCCGTGCAGGTCGGCGGAGACGCCCATGCCGCCGGTCTCCACCCGGACGCCCGGCGGGACGATCACCTCGACCGTCGACTTGTAGGCGAGGACGCGGAGCGTCGTGACGGGCCCGTCCAGCTCGGCGGCGCGCAGGTCGAGCAGGGAGTGCCCCTTGTAGATCACGGTGGTGTACTTCTCGGGGAGGCGCCAGCGGCCGGTGCGGCGGACGCCGCTCTTGTAGGCCAGCTGGAAGCGCCCGGCGGGGCCGCGGTCGGCGGGGGCGGGGGCGGTCGCGGCGGCCGGCAGGTCGGACGAGACCTCGGCCAGGTCGGCCTCGGTGCGGGCGGCCAGGGCGAGGTCGATGCGCTCGTCCAGCTCGGCCTCGGTGAGCCGGCCTTCGGCGTAGGCGGTGTGCAGCCGGACGAGGACCCGGTCGCGGTCGCCGTCCGAGGCCCGCAGGCCCTTGCGCTGCTCGAGGGTCATCTCACATCTCCTTAGCGGCGGTCTGCCCGCAGCCTGGACCCTCCGGCGGGTGGAGGGTCAAGCAGAGTCGCGATGTATCTTAACCCGGTCTCGCTCGGTTTGCGAGAGATTCGCCCGGATCGACTCGCGATCATGGGGTGCCGGACTCGCGGGCGTCCGGCCGGTAGATTCGGATCAGCCCGTTGATTGAGGGGGGACGGTCATGGGCGGGACGGCGGGGCGTGCGCACGGCCCGTACACGCTGTACGACCTGGACGCGATGCCCGAGGAGGGGCGGCGCTACGAGCTCGCCGACGGCTGGCTGAACGAGCTGCCGGGCGACCTGTGGCACGACCACGCCGCCGACACGCTGAAGACGATCCTGAAGGACGCGGCGCGGCAGGCCGACGCGGACGTGCACGTGGCGGGCGCGCCGCAGGACGTCACCACCCCGGCCGGCGTCCGCAAGCCGGACGTGTTCGCCGTCGCCCGGGACGTGGCGCGCGCCGCGCTGGAGCGGCAGACCCGCACCTACTACGGCCCCGACCTGATGCTGGTCGCCGAGGTCGTGACGCCCCGCACGGTGAACGAGCAGATCGACCGCGTCCGCAAGGTCGAGGAGTACGCGGCGACCGGCATCCCGCACTACTGGATCATCGATCTGGAGCCCCGCCCGTCGATCACGATGCTGGAGCTGTCCGGCGGCCGCTACGAGGTGGCGGGCAGGGCGCGGTCCGGCGAGACGGTGACGCTGACGGCACCGTTCCCGATCAGGTTCGATCCCGTCCGCCTCTCCGAGATGGACTGACCCCCGGCGGGCGGCGGCGGGCACGGGCCTGCGCTGGCCGGATCCTTTCGGTTGTTGGCGATCTCGCCGCTTTTTGCCGCGGCGGTGTCCGGGCAGAGTGAGTGCGTCGCAACCGAGAAAGGGAGTAACGCCATGTCGGAGCGGATGCGGGCGGTCAGGCAGGACGTGCTGGGCGGGCCCGAGGTGCTGCAGCTGGTCGAGGTCGAGCGGCCGGAGCCGGGGCCCACCGAGGTGCTGGTCCGGGTGCGGGCCGCCGGGGTGAACCCGACCGACTGGAAGCACCGGGCCGCGAAGATCTTCCTGCCGGACCCGCCGTTCACGCTGGGCTGGGACGTGTCCGGCGTGGTGGAGGAGGTCGGGTTCGGGGTGACGCTGCACAAGCCGGGCGACGAGGTGTTCGGCATGCTGCGCTACCCGGGCGGGGTGGGCTCGCACGCCGAGTACGTGGCGGCGCCGTCGCGGACGTTCGTCCGCAAGCCGGACGCCATCGACCACGTGCAGGCGGGCGCGCTGCCGCTGGCCGCGCTGACCGCCTGGCAGGCCCTGGTGGACACGGCGGACGTCCAGGAGGGGCAGCGCGTGCTCGTCCACGCCGCGGCGGGCGGCGTCGGGCACCTGGCGGTCCAGATCGCCAAGGCGAGGGGCGCGCACGTCCTCGGCACGGCGAGCGGGGCGAAGCACGCGTTCCTGCGCGACATCGGCGTGGACGAGCCGATCGACTACCGGAGCGTCGACTTCGCCGACGCGGCCGAGGACGTCGACGTCGTGCTCGACGCGATCGGCGGCGACTACGGGCCGCGCTCGCTGCGCACGATGCGGCGAGGCGGGACGCTGGTGGCGATCGCGGGGCGCGCCCAGCCGGAGGACATGGCGCGGCAGGCCGCCGAGCGCGGCGTCCGGTTCGAGAAGCTGCTGGTCGAGCCGGACTTCCACGCGATGACGGAGATCGCGGAGCTGGCGGCGTCCGGGCGGCTGCGCGCCGAGATCGACACGGTGCTGCCGCTGGAGGACGCCGCCAAGGCGCACGAGCGGGGCGAGACGGGACGGGTGTCCGGCAAGATCGTCCTGACGGTGTGACGGGCCGGTCACCGGCTCAGTCCGCGCAGGTAGGCGGTGCGGTCGAGGGGGTCGCCGCCGGTGCGGGGCCGCGACGGCGGCGTGCCGGTGACGCGGCGCTCGCCGGACGGCTCGGACCACCAGGTGCCCTCGCCGCGGGTGAGCGCGGGCAGTGCCGCCTCCGCCTCCCGCGCGCGCCCGGCCGGGATCTCACCCTTGATCGTCCAGCCGGCCGGGCCGGGTTCGGGCTCGACGGCCGTGGCGCCGAGGGGGCCGAGCGCGGCGAGGACGGCGCTGAGCGCGTCGGCGGGCGCCTCCGCCTCGAACGCGTGGCACGGCTCGTAGACGCGGGTGCCCGCGCGCGCGAGGGCGGCCATGAGGATCAGCGGGGTGAGGCCGCGGAAGTCGCCGGCGGTGCTGACCGGCGCGGCGTACCCGGACCGGGTCAGCACCACGGCGCAGTCGGTCACCGGCCAGCCGTGCAGGCCCTGCTCCAGGGTGCGGTGGACGGTCTCCTCGATCGCCCGGTCGAAGGCGTGCGGCAGCGCGCCCGGCTCGGTCTCGCGGCGGAACGTGTTGCCGGAGCCGCGCGGCGCGGGCTCGACGCGCAGCCCGACGCTCGCCCAGAAGTCCGGCACGCGGCGCCGCCAGTCCATCTCCTCGACGGCCTCGCCGGTGCCGGCCGGGCGCTCGGCATAGACGATGCGGCTCTCCTCGAACACGGCCTCGACACCGGCCTCGGCGAGCAGCCGCGCCGCGATGACCTCCTTCTGCACCTCCCCGTACAGCAGCACCGACGTCGCGCCGGACGGGGCGGGCCGCGCGCGGATCAGCGGGTCCTCGTCGGCGAGGCCGAGGAGCGCGGCGCGCAGCCGTCCCGCGTCGGCGGGGCGGCGGGCGCGGACGATCGTCTCCAGCGACGGCGGCGGGAACGGCGGGACCTCGCGGACGGGCGGCCCGATCCGGTCGCCGACGCGGACCTCGGCGAGGCCGCGGACGGCGGCGATGTTCCCGGCGGTCAGGGGCCCGCCGGGGGCACCGGCCGGCCGCCGAGCGCCGGGGGCACCGACGATGTCCAGCCCGGTGATCCGCCCGCCGCGCCCGCCCGCGAAGACGACGTGCTGGCGCGTCCGCACCTCGCCGGAGAAGAGCCGCAGGTAGGCGACCCGCCCTCCGGAGGGGGCGCGCTCGACGGCGAACACGGTCCCGCGCGTCTCGCCGTCGCCCGGCCCAGCGGGCGGCAGCAGGGACGCGATCCCGTCGAGCAGGTCGCCGACGCCCGCGCCGGTCACGGCCGAGCCGAAGTACAGCGGCTGGACGGCCGCGGCGGCGGTCTGCGCGCGCAGCGACGCCCGCACGGCCTCCGGCGGGGTGGCGCGGCCCTCCACGAAGTCGGCGAGCAGGGCGTCGTCGCCGTCCGCGAGGATCTCCGCCGACGGCGCGCACGGCACGGCCCGCCCGTCCCGCACCCGGTTCAGCGGGACGGGCCGGACGCCCGGCCGGCGGCCGAGCGCGGCGAGCACCGCGTCCGGGTCCGCGCCCATGCGGTCGATCTTGTTCACGAAGACGAGGGTGGGCAGCGCGAGCGCGCGCAGCGCCCGCAGCAGCACGCGGGTGCGGGCCTGCACGCCCTCGACGGCCGACAGCACCAGGACGGCGCCGTCGAGCACCCCGAGGGCCCGCTCGACCTCGGCGGCGAAGTCGGCGTGGCCGGGGGTGTCGATCAGGTTGACGCGCAGCGCGCCGAGCCGGAACGGCGCGACGGCCGACCGGATCGTGATGCCGCGGCCGCGTTCCAGCTCGCCGCGGTCGGTCTGGGTGTCGCCGGCGTCGACGCTGCCGAGCCGGTCGATCGCGCCGGTGTCGAACAGCAGCCGCTCGGTCAGGCTGGTCTTTCCCGCGTCGACGTGCGCGAGGATGCCGAGGTTGAGCGTGGGCATGGGCGGTGGAGTCCTCGAAAGCTCTCGTCCGGAATGGGCTGTGAGATTCCGAAGACCTGGCGCATCTCGCCTCCGCCGTTCAGGGATGGGACGCGTTCATGCTGCCACCCCGACACCCGACGCCCGTACCGGTTTTTCGCCCGGGCGGCACTAGCCTTGGACGGTGCTGCTGCTGACGACGCTCGACGGCTGGCGCGCCCAGCCCGGGCCCCGGTTCGTCCTGTCCGACGCGGGCGCCGTGTGGGCGCCCGACTCCGAGCCCGACCTGCTCGCCATCGCCGACGACGTCTACGGCGGGGGCGGCGCCGGCCAGCTCGTCGCGGTGACGCTGGATCCGGAGCCGGGGCTGCGGCCGCCGCGCGGCGTCATCGACAAGACGGCCGCGACGGCGGTCCGGTACGTGCGGCGCGGGCCGGACGGCCGGCACGTCGCGCTGCTGGACCGTCCCGCCACCGCCGAGGCCCTCGACCTGCTCCCGCACCCCGAGGGGGGCTGGTACCGGGAGACATGGCGGTCGGACGTGTCGTTCGCCCCGGCCGGCTACCCGGGCGAGCGGGCGACCGCGACCGGCATCTACTTCCTGCTGCCGCCCGGCGAGGAGTCGATGTGGCACGCGGTGCGCTCGGCCGAGATGTGGCTGTGGCACCGCGGCGGCCCGCTGTCGCTGCTCCTCGGCGGGGACGGCGACGAACCGGCGGACGCCCCGGAGACGGTCACGCTGGGCGCCGACGTGGCGGCCGGGCAGGTGCCGCAGGCCGTCGTCCCGCCCGGCGTCTGGCAGGCGGCCCGCCCGGCCGGGCCCGAAGAGGTGCTGGTCAGCTGCGTGGTCTCCCCCGGCTTCGACTTCGCCGACTTCCGCGCCCGCCCCTGACCGCGCCCGCCCCCGACCGCGCCCGCGTCTGAACGGGTTCGGCGCCGGCCGCGGCTAGCGGGCCGTCCTGCGGCGCGGCCGGACGGCCTGCTCGGTCCAGAACGGCTCCATCACCCGCTCGATCGCGCCCGCGACGGTGCGGAGCTCGTCCCGGGTCAGCGGCCCGAACACCTCGGCGCCCACCTCGTCGGCCAGCGCACGCGCGCGGGCGTGCACGTCCCGCCCCGCGCGGGTGATGCGGACAGAATGGCGGCGCCGGTCCTTCGGGTCGCGGGTGCGCTCGCAGAGCCCGCGCTCCTCCAGGTCGTCCACCAGGCCGACCATCAGCGTGGGGTCGAGCAGCAGGTAGCCGGCCATCTCCTGCTGCGACAGCGTGCCGGACGAGCTGAGCGCCGCCAGCACGAGGAAGTGCCGGACGCGGAGGCCGAGCGGTTCGAGGGCCTCCTCCAGCCGCTGCTCCATCCACCAGCCGCACTTGGACAGCTGGAAGCCGGTCACGGACGCGAGCCCGGCCGGCAGCCCGCCGCGCATGGGCCTCTCCTCCGCCATCCCGCCAGGCTATAGCAGTTCGAGGATCCAGCCCATCGATCATCGGTTGACTGGATAATCGAAAAGTTCAACTATTGAGTCATGGCACTGACTCTCGGGCTCTACGG
Organism: Actinomadura sp. NPDC048394; assembly: GCF_040651755.1. NCBI lineage: Bacteria > Bacillati > Actinomycetota > Actinomycetes > Streptosporangiales > Thermomonosporaceae > Actinomadura > Actinomadura sp. NPDC048394. Next base: position 12,803 of record NZ_JBEZJL010000084.1, read on the forward strand.
GCTCAACCTGCACGCCTGCGCCGGCCCGCGCGGCTCCGCCCGGATCGCCGCCCTCGCCGAGGAGCTCGGCTACGACTCGCTGTGGGCGGGCGACCACGTCGTCCTGCCGAGCCCCCGCACCGACGCCTCGCCGCTCGACCCGCGGGCGCCGTTCCTCGACGCGGTCGTCTCCCTCACCCATCTCGCCGCGGCCACGGAGCGGATTGCCCTCGGCACGGGCGTCATCGTCCTGCCGCAGCGCAACCCGCTGGTCCTGGCCAAGCAGCTGGCGAGCGTCGACGTGCTGAGCGGCGGGCGGCTGGTCTTCGGCCTGGCGGCCGGCTACCTGGAGCCCGAGCTGCGGGCCCTCGGCGTCCCGCCCGGCGAGCGCGGGACCCGCACCGACGAGCATCTCGCCGCGATGCGGTCGCTCTGGTACGACGACGCGCCCGCCTTCCACGGCCGGCACGCCGACTTCGAAGGCGTGGACGCGCACCCGCGTCCCGTGCAGCGTCCCGTGCCGGTGATCATGGGCGGGCACGGCCCGGCGGCGCTCCGCCGCACCATCCGCGAGGCCGACGGGTGGTACGGCTGGATGCTCGGCCGGCGCGCCGCCGCCGACGCGATCGCGCGGCTGAGGGCGGCGGCACGGGAGGCGGGCCGCGACCGGCCCCTGCACGTCTCGGTCTCGCCGCCGCGCCCGCCGGACGCCGCGACCGTCCGCGACTACGCGGAGGCGGGCGTCGACCGGCTGATCGTCGTCCCGCCGATGGGCGTCCCGCTCGACGAGTTGGAGGGGTTCGTCCGGGCCCACGCACCCGCGGAGGTCGGCGCCGCACCGGCCGGGTGAAAGGAGCGCGGCGCGCCGTCCCTTGCGTGGCCTCAAGGGGCGGCGCGCCGCGAGCCGGGGGGTCAGTCGGACGAGAAGGCGGCGTCGAACGCGGCGGACGGCGGCTCCATCGCGTTCAGCGCCCGGACGAACTCCAGCGCCTCGGGCGCGCCCTGGAGGCGGTCCATGCCCGCGTCCTCCCACTCGATCGAGATCGGGCCGTCGTAGCCGATCGCGTTGAGCGCGCGGAAGACGTCCTCCCAGGGGACGTCGCCGCGGCCGGTGGAGATGAAGTCCCAGCCGCGCCGCAGGTCCGCCCACGGCAGGTGCGACGACAGGCGCCCGCGGCGGCCGTCGCCGGTGCGGACCTTGGTGTCCTTGCAGTCGACGTGGTAGATCCGGTCGCGGAAGTCGAACAGGAACCCGACGGGGTCGAGCTCCTGCCAGACGAAGTGCGACGGGTCGAAGTTCAGGCCGAACGCGGGCCGGTGCCCGATCGCCTCCAGCGCCCGGACGGTCGTCCAGTAGTCGTAGGCGATCTCGCTCGGGTGGACCTCGTGCGCGAACCGGACGCCGACCTCGTCGAACACGTCCAGGATCGGGTTCCAGCGGTCGGCGAAGTCGGCGTAGCCGCGCTCCACCATCGCCTCGGGGGTGGGCGGGAACATCGCGACGGTGTGCCAGATCGACGAGCCCGTGAACCCCACGACCGTGGAGACGCCGAGGCGCGCGGCGGCGCGGGCGGTGTCCTTGATCTCCTCGGCGGCGCGCTGCCGGACGCCCTCGGCCTCGCCGTCGCCCCAGATCCGCTCCGGCAGGATCGCCTGGTGGCGCTCGTCCGGGATGTCGCAGACGGCCTGGCCGACGAGGTGGTTGGAGATCGCGAACACCTTGAGGTCGTGCTTGGCGAGCGTCTCCAGCTTGCGCGGCACGTAGCCGTCGTCGGCGAGGGCCTTGTCGACCTCGAAGTGGTCGCCCCAGCAGGCGATCTCCAGGCCCTCGTAGCCCCAGCCGGACGCCAGTCGGCAGACCTCCTCGAACGGCAGGTCGGCCCACTGGCCGGTGAACAGGGTGATCGGTCGCGCCATCACAGGCTCCCCTCGACGTCGGCCCACCCGCCGGACGCGGCGCTCGCCGCGACCGCGTCGAGCACCCGCTGCACCCGCAGGCCGTCGGCGAACGACGGGCTCGGGTCGGTGCCGTCCGCGATCGCGGTGAGCAGGTCGGCGACCTGGTGGGTGAAGGTGTGCTCGTACCCCAGCATGTGACCGGGCGGCCACCACTGGCGGGCGTAGGTGTGGACGGGCTCGGTGACGACGATCCGGCGGAACCCCGCCGTCTCGGCGTCCTCGGTGCCGTCGTAGAACCACAGCTCGTTCATCGACTCCAGGTCGAACGACAGCGCGCCGGACGAGCCGCTGACCTCGATCCGGAGCGCGTTCTTGCGCCCGGTCGCCATCCGGGTGGCCTCGAAGGAGGCGAGCGCGCCGCCGTCGGTGCGGCCGACGAACAGCGCCGCGTCGTCGACCGTGACCTCGGCCGTGCCGCCGCCGGGGGCGGGGCGCTCCCGGACGAAGGTGTCCATCACCGCCGACACCCCGACGAGCGCGTGCCCGGTGATGAACTGCGCGGTGTCGATGATGTGCGCGCCGATGTCGCCGAGCGCGCCCGTCCCGGCCCTGTCACGGTCCAATCGCCAGCTGAACGGCGCCTCCGGGTCCGTCAGCCAGTCCTGCAGGTACTGCGCGCGGACGTGCCGGACGGTCCCGATGCGCCCGCCGGCGACGAGGTTGCGGGCGAGCGTGACCGCCGGGACGCGCCGGTAGTTGAACCCGACCATCGACCGGACGCCGTTCGCCCGCGCGCGCTCCGCCGCCGCCACCATCTCCTCGGCCTCCGCGGACGAGTTCGCGAGCGGCTTCTCGCACAGGACGTGCTTGCCGGCGTCCAGCGCCGCGACGGCGATCTCGGCGTGCGCGTCGCCCGGCGTGCAGATGTCCACGATCTGCACGTCGTCGCGGCGCAGCAGCTGCTTCCAGTCGCCCTCCGACGACGCCCACCCGAGCGTGCGGGCGGCCTCGGCGGCCCGTCCGGCGTCCCGTCCGGCGAGAGCGGCCATCACCGGGGTCAGCGGCGGCCCGAAGAACGGCCCGACGGTGCGCCATGCCTGGGAGTGGGCGCGCCCCATGAACGCGTGCCCGACCATCCCGACTCCGACGGTGGTCAATGTGCTCACCTCTCTGTACTGCGCCCGCCGGGGTCGCCGGCGGGCGCGCGGCCCTGCCTCAGGACTCGAAGCCGAGCGGCAGGTAGCGGCTCACGTTGTCGCGGGTGACGGTCTCCGACGCCAGCGTGATCGACTGCGGCGGCTCCAGCTCCACCAGGTCGGCCATGCCCTTGCCCTGCGCCAGCAACCGGGCCAGCCGGACCGCGGACGCGGCCATCGTCGGCGGGTAGGTGACGGTCGCCTCCAGCACCCCGTTCCCCGCCTTGATCTCGCGCATCGCGTTCGCGGACCCGGCGCCGCCGACCATGAAGAACTCCTTGCGGCCGGACTGCTTGATCGCGGCGAGCACGCCGACGCCCTGGTCGTCGTCGTGGTTCCACAGCGCGTCGATCTTCTTGTGCGCCTGCAGCAGGTTGGACGCGACCTGGTTGCCGGTCTCCACGGTGAACTTCGCGTCCTGCTTGGCGGTGACGGAGTACCCGTAGGACTTCAGCGCGTCCGCGAACCCCTTGCTGCGGTCCTGCGTGAGCGGCAGCGTCGCGATCCCCTGGATCTCCACGATCACCGGGTTCGAGACGCCCTTGGCCTTGAGCTTCTTGCCGATGTAGTGGCCGGCGGAGACGCCCATGCCGTAGTTGTCGCCGCCGATCCACGTCCGGTAGGACAGCTTGTCGGGGAACACCCGGTCCAGGTTGATCACCGGGATGCCGGCGTCCATCGCCTTGCGCGCGACCTGGTTCAGCTGCTCGCCGTCGTTCGGCAGCATCACCAGCACGTTCACCTTCTCCGAGATCAGCGACTCGACCGCGGAGATCTGCTGGTTGATGTCGTTGGTCGGCTGGACGGGCTTGAACGTCACGTCCTTGTACCTCTTCGCCTGCGCCTCGGCGTTCTTCGCGATCGCGGCCGTCCAGCCGTGGTCGGCGGCGGGCGCGGAGAACCCGATGGTGACCTGCTTGCCGGGCTTGTCGTTGTCGCCGCCGAGCGCGCCGGTCTGCGCGGCCGGGGCGGGGTCGTCCTTCTCCTTGTTGCTGGTGCAGGCGGTCGCGAGGGCTCCGGCCGCGACTGCGGCGCCGCCGAACAGGACGCCTCGGCGGGTGGGGCGGGTGCTCTGGTCGCGCATGACGTGCTCCTGGTTTCCGGGGGGTGGGGCGGCGGGGGGCGGGCCGCGGGGGGCGGGCAGGTCAGGTCGGATGAGCGGGTCAGGTGGGCGAGCGCAGGCCGCGGCGCTGCAGCAGCACCGCGATCCCGATGATCACGCCCTTGGCGATGAGCTGGTCGCTGGTCTGCAGGCCGTTCAGGATGAACAGGTTCGTGATGACGGTGAACACCAGCACGCCGAGGATCGACCCGGCGACGGTGCCGCGCCCGCCGGTCAGCAGCGTCCCGCCGATGATCACCGCGGCGATCGCGTCCAGCTCGTACAGGTCGCCGTGGGTGCTGGAGCCGGTGGTGGTGCGGGCCATGATGATGATCGCGGCGACGCCGCAGCAGAACCCCGACAGCGCGTACAGCAGCAGCGTGTGCCGCCGGACGTCGATGCCGGCGAGCCGCGCCGCCTCCGGGTTGCCGCCGACGGCGAACGTGCGGCGGCCGAACGTGGTGCGGTTCAGCAGCACCCAGCCGGCGACCGCGACGGCCGCGAAGATGTACACGACCAGCGGCAGCCCGAGCACCTTCGTCGTGGACAGCGACTCGATCGCGTCGTTCTCCGGCCGGATCAGCTGCGTCTTGCGGTCCGACATCCGCTGCGCCAGCCCGCGCGCCGACACCAGCATCGCCAGCGTCGCGATGAACGGGACCATCCGGCCGTAGGAGATCAGCAGGCCGCTGACGACGCCCGCGCCCGTCCCGACGAGGATCGCGCACAGCGCCATCACCGCCGGGCCGTACGACTGCGTCGCGACGGTCGTCGCCCACACCGACGCCAGCGCCATCACCGACCCGACCGACAGGTCGATCCCGCCCCCGATGATCACGAACGTCTGGCCGACCGTGATCACCCCGATGGTGGCGGCCAGCGCCAGGATCCCGACCAGGTTGCCGGAGGTCGGGAAGTTGTCCGGCTCGGTGATCACGCCGACCACCGCCAGCAGCGCCAGCGCGGCGACCAGCCCGAGGTGCCGGAACTCGCCGGGCCCGCGGCCCGCGCCGGCGCGCCGCAGCGGCCGCAGCGGCCCCTTCGCCCAGGCTCCGCCCGCCGCGGCGCCGCGCACGCCCGCGTCCGTCTCGGTCACAGCGCGCTCCCTTCCATGATCATGTTGAGTACGGCGGCCTCGTCCAGCCCGGCGGCGTCGCCGCTGTGCACGACCCGGCCCTCGCGGACGACCAGCACCCGGTCGGCGAGGCCGAGCACCTCGGGCACCTCGCTGGACACCAGCAGCACCCCGATCCCGCGCGCCGCCAGGGCGCGGATCACCGCGTACAGCTCGGCGCGGGCGCCGACGTCCACGCCGCGGGTCGGCTCGTCCAGGATCAGCAGCCGCAGGTTCCGGGCCCCGGCCAGCCACCGCGCCAGCACGACCTTCTGCTGGTTGCCGCCCGACAGCGTCACCACCGGACGGCGCGGATCGGGCGGCCGGATGTCGAGCGCCTCGATCTGCTCCCGGACGTCCGCCAGCTCGCGACGCCGGTTCAGCCAGCCGAACCGCGCGTACCGGCGCAGGCCCGCGACCGTCACGTTCCCGGCGACGGAGTCGTTCAGCAGCAGCGCCTGGCTCTTGCGCTCCTCGGGCGCCATGCCCATCCCGCGCCGCACCGCCGCGCCCGTGTCGCCCGGACGCACCGGCCGGCCGTCCACGAGCACCCGCCCGCGCGCCGGGCGCCGCGCCCCGTAGACCGCCTCGAGGATCTCCGAGCGGCCCGATCCGACGAGCCCGGCCAGCCCGACGATCTCGCCCGCGCGGACGGAGAACGACACGTCCGCGAACGCGCCGGGCAGCGTGAGCCCCTCGACCCGCAGCACCTCGGCCGCGCCGCCGGGAGCGTCGCCGTCGCCGCCGTCCGGCGCGGGTCGGTCGGGGAACACGTACTCGATGTCGCGGCCGGTCATCAGCGACACGATGTGGTCGGTCTTCGTCGTCCTGGCGGGCAGGCCGTTCGCGACGGACCGGCCGTCCTTCAGCACGGTCACCCGGTCGCCGATCTCGCGGATCTCCTCCAGCCGGTGCGAGATGTAGACGACGGCGACGCCGGACGCGGTCAGCTCCCGGATGATGCGGAACAGGTTCGCCACCTCGTCGTGCGCGAGGGCGGCGGACGGCTCGTCCATCACGATGAGCCGCGCGTCGTGCGACAGCGCGCGGGCCATGCTGACGACCTGCTTGCCCGCCGCGGGCAGCCGGCCCGCCTCGCGGCGCGGCGGGATCTCGCCGTGCCCGAGCCGGCCGAGCAGCTCCCGCGCGGCCCGCTCGGCGTCGCCGCGCCGGGTGAAGCCGAGCGTCGCGCGCTCGTGGCCGAGGAAGATGTTGTCGGCGACCGACAGCCCGTCGACCAGGTCGAGCTCCTGGTAGATGGTCGCGATGCCGGCCCGCATCGCCGCGGTCGGCCCGGCGAGCCGCGCCGGCCGCCCGGCGAAGGCGATCTCGCCCTCGTCCGGCTGGTGCGCGCCGGCGAGCACCTTGATGAGCGTCGACTTCCCGGCGCCGTTCTGGCCGAGCAGGCAGTGCACCTCGCCGGCCCGGACGTCGAGGTCGACGCCGTCCAGCGCGCGGACGCCGGGGAACTGCTTGACGATGCCGCGCATGCGCAGCAGCGGTTCGGGTTCGGACGGGCCCATCGGGCCTCCTCGGGGGTCAGGAGGGACGCGGGTCGAGGGGGACGGAGGTCGGGGCGCGGGACGGGCGGGCGCGGTCAGGCGGGGCCGGGGTCGGGCGGCGGGGAGAAGACGTGGTCGCTGATGAGCCGCGCGCCGCCCACCACCCCGGCGGCGCCGGCCAGCTCGGACAGCACGATCGGCAGGTTGCCTGTCGCCAGCGGCGCCGACCGGCGGTAGACGACGCTGCGGATCTCCGCGAGCAGGGTGTGGCCGAGCCCGGCGACGCCGCCGGCGATGATCACCAGGCCCGGGTTGAAGAAGCTGACCAGCCCGGCGAGGACCTGCCCGACGTGCCGGCCGCCCTCCCGGATGATCCGCACCGACGCCGGGTCGCCCGCCGCCGCGGCCTGCGCGACGTGCTCGCCGGACAGCTCCCCGTGCGCCTCCAGCAGCGCGGCGAGCTGCGGCGACTCCCCCGAGCGCGCCGCCGCCTCCGCGTCCCGCGCGAGCGCCGCGCCGCCGAAGTAGGCCTCCAGGCAGCCGGCGTTGCCGCACGCGCAGATCGGCCCGTCGTCGTCGATCCGGATGTGCCCGATGTCGCCCGCGCTGCCGGACACGCCGCGGTAGATCGCGCCGTCGACGACGATGCCGCAGCCGATGCCGGTGCCGATCTTCACGAGCAGGAAGTCGTCCACCGACCGCGCGAGGCCCGCGTGCAGCTCGCCGAGCGCCATCAGGTTCACGTCGTTGTCCACCAGGACGGGGCAGCCGAGCTCGGCGCCGATCGCGTCGCGCACCGGGAACCGGTCCCAGCCCGGCATGATCGGCGGGACGACCGGCATCCCGTCCCGGAAGCTCACCGGCCCGGGGACGCCGATGCCGGTGCCGTGCACGCGCGGGATCAGGCCCTCGTCGCGCAGCTTGCCGAGCAGGTCCAGCGCCCGGTCCAGCACCGCGGTCGCACCCTGCCGGACGTCGCACGCCTCGCTGACGTGGCCGAGCACCTCCAGGGCCCCGTCGGTCACCGCGACGTCGATCGAGGTGGCGCCGATGTCGAACGCGACGAACCGCAGGCTCGGCGACAGCCGGACGATCCCGGACCGCCGCCCGCCGCGCGACGCCGCGAGCCCGGCGCCCTCCACCAGCCCGAGCTCGACCAGCCGGTCCAGCTCGACGGCCAGCTTCGAGCGCGACAGCCGGACGACGTCGCCCAGCTCGGCCCGCGAGCGCGGGCCCTCGTCGCGCAGCAGCCGCAGCAGGCGTGCCTGATGCACGTTCTGCGGGCGAGCCGGCATGCGCATCACGCCGTCCTCTCGGGTTCCGTCCGGGGTGCCGGGGCCGTGTGACCCCGGTCTCATGCCGAGACCGTAACCGGCTTTCGCCGCCTTGAGAAGACCTTTCCACCAACTTCGGCCAACTTTCTCCATTCGCAGGACAAAGTTGGCCATGAAAAAGCCCCGGACCGGCACATGCCGGATCCGGGGCTGGCCCGCCGGGTCACGGGCTCCCGAGGGGCCGGGGTCAGTACGTGACGGGCTGGCGGCCCGCGCTCATCGTGCGCATGATGTGCTCGACGAGCGTGATCAGCACCCGCTTGGCGTCCTCCCGGTCGCGGACGTCGCAGTCGATCACCGGGATCTCCGGGGACAGGTCCAGGGCGTCGCGCACCTGGTCGTGGGTGTGCCGCCCGGCGCCGTCGAACCGGTTGACGCCGATGATGAACGGCACGCCGCGCCGCTCGAAGTAGTCCACCGAGGCGAAGCAGTCGGCGAGCCGGCGGGTGTCGACCAGCACCACCGCGCCGAGCGCGCCCTTGGCCAGCTCGTCCCACATGAACCAGAAGCGGTCCTGGCCGGGCGTGCCGAACACGAACAGCACCAGGCCGTTCGGCAGGGTGATCCGCCCGAAGTCCATCGCCACGGTCGTCGTCGTCTTGGACGCCACCGCCGTGGTGTCGTCGATGCCGATGCTCTTCTCGGTCAGCGCCTCCTCGGTGCGCAGCGGACGGATCTCGCTGACCGCGCTCACCAGGGTGGTCTTGCCGACTCCGAAGCCACCGGCCACAAGGATCTTGACGGTCAGCGCGGAATCGCCCGCCTGGGCGGCCGCGTCAGAGCGCACGGATTCCATCGATCACTTCCTTGAGTACGCGCTCGCTGGGGAACTGCGCCACCGGCGCGGGGCGCCGGACCTGTATCAGCGAGCGGTCGAGCAGGTCGCCGAGCAGGACGCGGACGACCCCGAGGGGAAGTTCCAGATCCGACGCTATCTCGACGACCGACAACGGGGTGCGGCAAAGCTCCAGGATCATGTCATGTTCCGGCTCCGGCGACCACGGAGACGCCGGAATCGCCGGAGATGCGCCCGCGGCGTCCGGCGCGTCGACGGCCTCGATCAGCGCGACGAGGTCGAACTCGACGCCCTCGTAGTGGGTGCGGCCGCCGGTGAGCGCGTAGGGGCGCACGACGGGCCCGGCGGCGTCGTCGAACCACGCCGACCCGCCCGGTGCGCCCGCCGGGGGGCCGCCCGCGGCACCGGCCGCGGACCCGGTCGCGGCGCCGCCCGCGGCGCCGCCCGCGGAGCCGCCTTCGGCGCCGGCGGGATGCCGGTGCGGCCACTCGGGCACGGAACCCTCGGTCCCGTCCACCTCACACGCCGCCCTCGGCGGCGGCCGCCCGCGGGCTGGCCGACAGGTGCTGGCCGACCCGCGTGACGAGCATCGCCATCTCGTAGGCGATCATGCCGAGGTCGGCGTCGGCGTCGGCGAGCACCGCCAGGCAGGCGCCGCGCCCGGCGGCGGTGACGAACAGGAACGCCGACTCCATCTCCACGATGGTCTGCCGGACCGGGCCGCCGCCGAACGACTCGCCCGCGCCGCGCGCCAGGCTCTGGAAGCTGGCGGCGACGGCCGCGAGGTGGTCGGAGGCCTCCTGCCCCAGGCCGCGGGAGGCCGCCATGCGCAGGCCGTCGCTCGACAGGACCACCGCGTTCTGCACCTGGGCGACGCGCTGGACCAGGCTGTCGAGCAGCCAGTTCAGCTCGCCGCCGGCACCGCCCGCGGCGTCCGCGCCGGAGTGCTGGGCATCTGTCATGGGGCGTCGTCCTCCTGGTCACCTCGGTTGGGCCGATCGTCGAGGCCGGACGGCGCCTGCGCCTCGGCGTCGGCCGCCTCCCGCCTGCCGCGCTGCCAACCGCGCTGCATGGCGGACATCATCGATCGCATGGTCTCGGGCGAGCGGGCCGCGTCCGGGCCGTCCGGTGGAGCGGTCCCGTCGCCGGGCGGGACGCCCGGGGCGCCCGCGTCGCCGGGTCCGGCCGGGGACGCGTCGGCGGGGACGGGGGCCGCCAGCGGCAGCGACGGCTCCGGCGCTGCGGGCCGCTCGGGCTGCTCGGGCCCGGGCGGGGTCGCGGCTGCGGGCGGCGGTGCCTGTCCCCGCGCGGCCAGGTGGGCGTCGACCCGTTCCTTCAGCTGGGGCGCGAGGTGCGTCTGCCGGCGGCGCTTCGGAAGCTCGCCGTCCTTGAGCGGCGGCGCGGGCTCGGCGTCCGCCGCCTGGGCGGGCTCGCGGGCGGGCTCCGGCGAGGCCTGCGGCCGGTCGGCGCGGCGCGAGCGCCTGCGCTCCGGCAGCGGCGTCGGCCCGGGCGCCTCGTCGCGGGCCTGCTCGGTTCGCCCGGATTCGACCCGCACCGGTTCCGCCCGGACGGGCTCGCTCGTCGCAGGTGCGGGATTCGCAGGGGCGGGCTGCGCGGGTTCGGCCTGCGCGGGGTCGCCCGCGACCGGCTCGGCCCGGACCGTGTCCGCCCGCACCGGCTCGGCCTCCGCGACCAGCCGCACGACGCCGCCCTGCTCCACCGCCGGGCGCGCGGGCGCCGACAGCGCGCCCGCGGGCGCGGCGGGCAGCCGCATCGGCCCGGTGTTGCGGCGCGCGACGGGCTCCGGCTCGGCGGTGTCCACGATGAGCGATCCGGGGATCAGCGCGATCGCGGTCGTGCCGCCGTACGGCGACTGCCGCAGCGTCACCTTGATGTCGTGCCGCTCGGCGAGCCGCGCCACGACGAACAGGCCGAGCTGCGCGCTGTCGGACGGGTCGAACTCCGGCGGGTCGTCCAGCCGGGCGTTCGCCGCGCGCAGCGCCTCGTCGGTCATGCCGAGGCCGCGGTCCTCCACCTCGATCGCGAAGCCGTTGGCGACCGGGTGCCCGCTGACCCGCACCGGCGACTGCGGCGGCGAGAACGTGGTGGCGTTCTCCACCACCTCGGCGAGCAGGTGGATGACGTCGGCGACGGCGGAGCCGAGCAGCGCGATCCGCGGCAGCGGCTGCACCCGGACGCGCGGGTAGTCCTCGACCTCGGCGACCGCGCCGCGCACCACGTCCACCAGCGGGACGGGCCGCCGCCAGCCGCGCCCGGCGGTCTTGCCGGCGAGGATGACCAGGCCCTCGGCGTGCCGCCGCATGCGGGTCGCGAGGTGGTCGAGGCGGAACAGGTCGGACAGCTCCGACGGGTCCTCGGTGCGGCGCTCCATGGTGTCGAGCAGGCTGAGCTGGCGGTGCAGCAGCGCCTGGTTGCGGCGGGCGAGGTTGACGAACACCTCGCTGATCCCGCGCCGCGCCGCGACCTCGCCGGCCGCGGCCACCAGCACCGCCTCGCGGGCCCGGTCGAAGGAGTCGGCGATCTGCCGGATCTCCCGGATCCGGAAGTCGACGCCGGGCTCCGGCTCGGGCTCGGCGGGGCGCCCGGCGCGGACCTGCTCGGCCAGCAGCGGGAGCCGCTTGCGGGTGAAGTCGACGACGGCGCCGGCGAGCGTGCGGCACTCGCGCAGCAGCCGCCGCGACACCCGGATCGCGATCAGGGCGGACAGCACGACGGCGACCAGGCCGAGGCCGCCCGCGATGCCCAGCCGGACGAACACGCCGACCGCGATGTGCTGGGCGCGGCCGGTGATGTCGTCGAGGGTGCGGTTCTCGAAGCGGTAGAGGCCCTCGTCGGCGTCGTCGGCGACCGTCCGCCACTGGGACGGGTCGACGACCGGGACCTTCGCGGTGCGGACGGCCCGGCCCGCGGTCCCGCTCTGCGAGCCCGTCCCGGCCGCGGCGCCCTGCCCGGTCGCGGCGCCCGTCCCGGTGGCCGTCCGGCCCTGGACGGGCTTCTTCTTCGCGACGGTCCGGACCTGCTCGGTCCCCCGGATCACCTGGTCCTCGAGCTTGCGCAGCTGCGCGAACTGCGGGGAGGCCGTGAGCCGCTCGTAGCGGGCGCGGTCGGCGGCCGGCAGGTTCGGGACGTTGTCCGCGTACGTCATCCGCTGCGCGCCGACGAGCTGCGCGAACTCGCCGCGCTCGGCGGCGCTCAGGTGCCCGGCGGCGAGCGCGCCGGTGAGCAGCGCGTCCTCGCGGGACAGGAACTCCCGGCCGCGGCCGACGGAGGTGAGCGTGCGGGCGTCGGCGGTGATGGTCCCGTTCGCGGGGGTCGTCGCGCTGTAGATGGCGAAGCCGGCGTCGATGATGCCGCTGTAGTCGGCGAGCACGTCCGCGCGGCCGGACGCCCGGTCGTCGACGCCGCGGCGGGTCGCCTCCAGCGTGCCGAGCTTGGCGAGCAGGTCGTCCATCCGCTTGACGACGCCGGGCAGGATGGAGCCGCGCAGCGCGCCGTCGCCGAAGCCCTTGCGCAGCTCCTTGACGGCGCCGTCGGTCACCTGCCGCTGGGTGCGCAGCACGTCGGGGTTCACCGCGCGCGACGACCCGGCGTCGGCCATCGACAGCCGGCGCTCCTTCTGCAGCGCGTTCATCAGCCGCTGCGTCGGCAGCACCGCCTCCTGCTGGAACTTGCGGCTCTGCAGCAGCTGGTGGGCGTCCCCGTAGGTGATCCCGGTGAGGAACATCCACAGCGCGGCCAGCGCGAGCAGCGGCACGAGGACCAGGAGCGTGATCCTCGCCCGGATGGAGGAGAAGCGGGAGCCCATCACGGCAGGTGGACCATGCTCACATCGGCGGCTTTCGGCGAGGGGGGATGCGACATGCGGGGGAAACCTCCCGATGCGGGATGTACGGGGGTCTGCGGGACTCTACTACGTCGCGGGTCCGCGACGATCAGGTGACCGAGCGTCATGTCCGGGGTCGCCGGCGTCCGGCCAGCTCAGCACGTGCTCCATCAGCGCGATGAGGACCTGCTTGGTCGAATCGCGGTGGCGGGCGTCGCACAGCAGCACCGGGACGCCCGGGTCCAGGTCGAGCGCGATCGCGACGTCCCGGGGGTCGTGCCGCTGCGCCCCGTCGAAGCAGTTGACGGCCACGACGAACGGCAGCCGGCGCCGCTCGAAGTAGTCGATCGCGGGGAAGCAGCCGGTCAGCCGGCGGGTGTCGGCGAGCACGACCGCGCCGATCGCGCCGGCCGCCAGCTCGTCCCACATGAACCAGAAGCGGTCCTGGCCGGGCGTGCCGAACAGGTAGAGCAGCAGCTGGTCGGAGAGCGTGATGCGGCCGAAGTCCATCGCGACGGTCGTGGTCGTCTTGCCCTGGACGCCGGTGACGTCGTCGACGCCGACGCCGCGGTCGGTCAGCGGCTCCTCGGTGCGCAGCGGCCGGATCTCGCTGATCGACCCGACGAAGGTGGTCTTGCCGGCGCCGAACCCGCCCGCGATGAGGATCTTGGTGGTGACGAGCGGGTGGGGGGCCGGGCCGGCGGCCGGCGCGGCGGGGCCGCCGAACCAGGGGTGCTCGCCGGTTCCCGGGGCGGTGCGGCCGGGGGCCGCCTCGCCGGGGTCAGAGGGCGCGTAGGCCATTGAGGACCTCCCTCAGGACGCCGCGTCCGGGCCGTCCGCCGGCGGGGGCGGCGGAGTCCACCACCGCGATCAGCCCGGCGTCGCGCAGGTCGCCGAGCAGCACCCGGACGACGCCGAGCGGCAGCCCGAACTCCGACGCCAGGTCGACCACGGCGACGGGCCGGGCGCAGCCGCGCAGCAGCCGCACGTGGTCGGGGCTGTAGCGCAGCCGGTCGCCCGGCTGCGCGCCGGTCGCCGCGACGACCGCGATCAGTTCGAAGCCCTCACCCGCGGGACGGGTGCGGCCCCGGGTCCGCGCGTAGGGGCGGACGAGCGGGCCGGCCTCCCGGTCCAGCCACCGCTCCGCCGACGGGTTCATCGGTCAGTACCCCCACATCTCCCCCGGGACGGGCTCCGCCCGGATCACCGGCCCTGCGGGGCCGCTCCCCCGGCGCCGAAGCCGCCGCCCGCCGCCTCGTAGCGCGGGGCGGCCTGCAGGTGCTGCCCGACCCGCTTGACCAGCACCGCCATCTCGTAGGCGACCAGGCCCGCGTCGGCCTCCGCCTCGGCGAGCACCGCCAGGCAGGTGCCGTCGCCGGCGGCGGTGACGAACAGCAGCAGCGCGTCCATCTCGATGATGGTCTGGCGGACGTTGCCGCCCGCGAAGTGCCGGCCGGCGCCGCGGGCGAGGCTCTGCACGCCGGACGCCAGCGCGGACAGGTGCTCGGCGTCCTCGCGGCCGAGCTCGCTGGACGCGGCGACCGCGAGGCCGTCGCGGGACAGGATCACCGCCTGCCGCACGCTCGCGACGCGCTCGGCGAAGTCGTTGAGCAGCCAGTTGAGCTCGCCGGTGACCGTGTTGTGCATCATCGGGTCCCCTCATCCTCCCCATCGGACGCGCGGCCGCGCCGCCATCCCTGCTGTACCGAGGCCATCAGCGAGCGCGCCTCCTCCGGGGACCTCGCGACCCCGTCGGCGGCGCCGCCGCCCACCGGAGGGGGCAGCGGCGGCGGTTCCTTGCGCAGCTGCGGCGCGAGGTTCTCCTGCCGGACCCTGCGGGGCAGGCCCGCGTGGGTGCCGGCGGGAGAGCCGCCCTCCGCGCCGCGAGGGCGCTCGCCGCCGTCGACGGTACCGCGCTCCTCCCCGCCGTCCCACGCCGTGTCACCGCCCGGATGCGCACCGCGCTCCGATCCGGCGTCGTCCCGCCCGGGTGCGCCCGCCGGTGCGCCGGGTGTGCGGGCGCCGGGCGCGTAGACGGGCGCGGGCATCCAGCCGTCGGCGTCGGACGGGTCGTCCGACGCGTAGGCAGGCATGGCGTCGGCCTCGTCCGACCACGGGTTCGCGGAGCCGCCGCGCGGGCCGTGAGGCGGCGCGGGCGGCGCGTCCTCGGGCCGGCCCCAGGGAGCCGCCGGGCCGGCGAGCTGCGGCAGCACGGGCGGCGCCTCGCGCAGCGGCACGGGCACCGGCCACGCCGAGCCGGGCTGCGGCGATTCGCCGGGGGCGGGCTCCCGGCGGGCGAACACCCCGACGTCCGGGACGACCTCGGCGCGCGTCACGACCTCCGGGCGCGGCGTCCCGCCGAACGGGACGTCGGTGTACGGGGTGCCCATGAACGCCGGCCCGGTGTCGGACGGCACCGCCTGCACGGGCCCCCGCTCGGCGGGCTCGGCGGGCTCGGCGTCAACGGGCTCGGCGGCGTCGCCTTCGCCGTCCGGGGACGGGGCGTCCGCGCCGCCGGACGCTCCGGGGGCGCCGTCGTCCGCCGGGGCCTCGACCGCGGGCGCGTCCGTGGCGCCGTCCAGCAGGGCGGGGTCCTCGTCCATCCGGTCGGCGGGCACGACGAGGTCGTGCGGCATCAGCACGATCGCCGTGACGCCCCCGTACGGGGAGCGGTGCAGCGACACGTCGATGCCGTGCCGGGCCGCGAGCCGCGCGACGACGAACAGCCCCAGCCGGTCGGTGTCGACCAGGTCGAACTCCGGCGGTTCGGCGAGCCGCCGGTTGATCTCGGCGAGCATCTCCGGCTTCACGCCGAGCCCGCGGTCCTCGATCTCCACGCAGAAGCCGTTGCCGACCCGCTCCGCCATCACCCGCACCTCGGTGTTCGGCGGGGAGAACGACGCCGCGTTCTCCAGCAGCTCGGCCAGCAGGTGCACGACGTCGGTGACGGCGGCGCCGACCAGGCCGTCCTCGGACTCGGTCAGCACGACCGCGCGGGTGTAGTCCTCGATCTCGGCGACCGCGGCGCGCAGCACGTCGGTGATGTGCACCGGGCGCCGCCAGCCGCGGCCCGGGGTGGCGCCGGACAGGATGATCAGGCTCTCGGCGTGCCGCCGCATGCGGGTGGTGAGGTGGTCGATCCGGAACAGCGCCTCGAGGTCGTCGGCCTCGGCGCGGCTCTCCAGCCCGTCCAGCATCGTCAGCTGGCGGTGCAGCAGCGACTGGTTGCGGCGGGCGATGTTGAGGAAGATCCGGCCGACGCCGGCGCGCAGCTCGGCCTGCCCGACGGCGGCGTCCACGGCGGTGCGCTGCACCTTGGCGAACGACTCGGCGAGCCGGTTGACCTCGCTGGTGCGGCCGCGCGGCAGCGCGGGCGCCTCCGCCTCGACGTCCACGGCCTCGTTGCGGCGCAGCCGCTCGACGAGCCGCGGCAGCCGCTCGTCGGCGAGCTCCTCGGCGGAGCCGCGCAGCCCGACGAGCTCGCGGACGACGCCGCGCCCGAACCGCAGGGCGAGCAGCACCGACAGGGCGATGACCAGCAGGCCAGCGCCGCCGACGACGCCGAGCCGGATGTAGGCGTCGCGGCCCAGCCGGTCGGCGCGCGCGGCGGCCCCGTTGGTGTTCGCCATGATCATCTGGTTGACCGACAGGACCAGCGGCTGCGCGGTCTCCTGCCACTGCCAGGCGCTGATCGGCAGCGGGCCGCGGTCGTGCGCGGCGATCTGGTCCTCGATGTCCTTGTACGCGTGGTATTGGGTCGAGGCGAACACCGGGGCGGTGAGCCGGGCGTAGACCTTCGGGTCGGCCAGCGACCGCTGCCGCTGCCACTGCCAGCGCTGCTCGCCGAGCATCTCCAGGAACATCCGGTGCTCGGCGGCGGTCATCCGGCCGTGCGTGACGAGCGCGCCCGCGACCAGCGCGTTCTCGCGCTGCAGCAGCTCCATCGCGCGCCCGGCGGCGCGGTCGGACAGCGTCCAGTTGTAGAGGGACGCGTCGTCGATGACGATGAGGCTGTCGTACAGCCGGTGCATCACGTCGACCATGCTGCTGTAGTCGTTGACGGCGGTCAGCCGGTCGATCGTGCGGCCGTCGACGGCGGCGCGCAGCTCGCCGAGTCCGCCGAGCGCCTTCAGCACGTCCGAGACGCGCGACCGCATCTCGGCGGTGGTGGCGCCGCGCGCGGCGTCGGAGGTGGACGTGCGGCGGAAGGTGGCCACGGCCTTGTCCAGGCGCGCGCGCTGGGCGGTGAGGGCCGCGGGCGTGGACGCGGCCTTGCGCGGGCCGCTGAGGTACACGACCGACGCCTGCCGCTCCTTGCCCAGCTCCACGAGCAGCCCTTGGCCGGACGCGGCGAACTGGTCGTTCAGCGTGTGGTACTTGCGCTGGGCGAGGGCGGCGCGGCCGGTGAGGTCGGCGGCGTACACCCAGATCGCGACCAGCGAGACGAGCGGAACGAGAAGAAGCGCGGCGACCTTGGACCGGATCGGGCGCGTGCGTGCGGTTCTCATGGGACCTCGAACGTTCCGGCACGTAGGGTGGCCCGATCATAGAGGCGGCCCGCAACGCCTCCGCAACCCCTTCACCACCTTTCGTCCGTATTCGGAACCGGAATCGGTTATCGACAATCAGGACATTTGCTTCATTTCCCCCTGTTGCCGGGCGGCGATGGGCCATACTCTGCTGTTTCGCCCGCCGATCGCGGCCCGGCACGGGAGGGAGACCGACGATCAGTACAGGCAGCCACGGCGCGGCCGGCCCGTCCGGCCGGAGCGGGAGCCCGCTCCCCGCGCCCGGGAGCGTTACCATTCCCGCCGTGAGTCCCGAAAGCCAGGCATCCGAGGCACTTCCGTCGCGACGCCGCCGCGCCCCCCGCGGCGGCCGACATCGCGGCGACGAGTCCTTCCTGCTGCCCCAAGGATCCCCCGCGCTCGTCCTGGCCGTGCCCGGCCCCGCCCGGCAGGGCGGCACCGAGGTCGCCGCCGAGCTCGCCCGGCTCGTGGAGATCGAGCACACCGGGCAGCCCGCCCACGTCGGGTACCTCGACGGCGGCGAGGCGAACCTGCACGCCCTGCTGGCCGGCCTCGGCCGCCCGCAGGACGAGCTCGCGGCCGTCGTGGTGCCGATGTCCACCGGGCCCGACCCGGCCCTGGACGCCGCCGTCCGCGCCGCCGTCGCGTCCGCGCCGGTGCGCGCCGTCGCGGCCGAGCCGCTCGGCCCGCACCCCCTCATCGCCGAGGCGCTGCACGACCGGCTCGCCGACGCCGGCCTCGCCCGCGCCGACCGGATCCGGATGATGACGATGGTCACCGCCGCGACCGGCGTCATCGTCGCCACCCCCGGCGACGCCACCGCCGTCCGGCAGGCCGAGGTCACCAGCGTGCTGCTCGCCTCCCGGCTCGCCGCGCCGGTCTTCACCGCCTCGCTCGCCGACGAGGCCGGCATGCGGGCCGCCGGGGAGCAGCTGCGCGCCGCCGGCGCCGCGTCCGTCGCCGTCGCGCCGCACCTCATCGGCCCCGAGCCGGAGAGCCGCCTGGTCCCCGCCGCGGCCGCCGCCGTCGGCGCCGCGCACGCGGGCCCGCTCGGCGCCCACCCGGCCCTGGCGCGCCTCGCCGCCCTCCGCTACGTCGAAGCCCTGTCGTTGGCCCTGGCCGACTAGCCGCAAGCATGACCGTGGCCGGGGTCCTAGCCAGGACACCGGCCACGGGCGGTTGAGCACCAGCCCAACGGTTCGAAGCTCAGCCACAGGCCACGGGCAGGCACGCGGAGCGAGTGCAGCGGGCCTGCCCGACGACGGACGACGCGTTTCACGCGGAGCTCTAGCGGAGCGTGAAACCGTCGTCCGTCGCAACGGGGGTTCCAGGGGGGCGTCCCCCTGGGCTACACGTCTAGCGGTTCTTGAACTGCGGGGGGCGTTTCTGCATCGTCGCGGTCATGCCCTCGGCGAGGTCCTCGGTGAAGAACGCGAGGGCCTGGACGCCGGTCTCCGCGGCGATCTGCCGGCGCAGCCCGGGGACGTCCAGGGACATGTTCAGCAGTTCCTTCGTGCGGCTCAGCCCGTACGGGGACGTCGCGAGCAGCTCGTCGGCGAGCGCCTGCGCGGCGTCAAGGTCGCCGCCCTCCGCGCACACCTCGTTGACGATCCCGAGCGCCTCGGCGCGGGCCGCGTCGAGGCGCTGCGCCCGGTAGCAGATCTCCGCGGCCTTCGCCGGGCCGACGAGGCGCGGCAGCAGCCAGGACAGCCCGCAGTCCCCGGCCGACAGGCCGAGGTTCACGAACGGGACGACGAACCGGGTGGTGGGGTCCGCGACCCGCAGGTCGCAGGCCAGCGCCCAGGAGACGCCCATGCCCGCGACCGGGCCGTGCAGCGCCGCGATCACCGGCTGCGGGATCTCCCGCAGCCGCGCGGTGACCTCGCCGCCGCGGGCGATGCCGCGGTAGAGCCGCTGGGCGCGGCCCTCCTCGGACTCCTGGCCCGGGTCGCCCTGGATGTCCATGCCCGAGCAGAAGCCGCGGCCGTCCCCGGTGAGCACGACGACCCGCGTGGACGGGTCGCGCGGCAGCTCGTTGAGGACGTCGAGCATCCGCTCGGTCAGCGCGCCGTCGACGGCGTTCAGCCGCTCCGGGCGGGACAGGGCGATGGTGAGCACCCCGTCCCGCCGGTCGAGCCTGATCCCGTCCAACGGCTCAGGAGGTCAGCTGCTGGATGAGCGGGCCCATCTGCTCCATCGGGTTCTTGAACACCGCGAGCGGCTCGCTCGCGTTGATCGCGGCCCAGTTGTCGCGGACGGCCTCGACGGTGAGGGTCTCCTTCTGCCCGTAGCCGGGGCCCTCCGCCACGAAGATCTTGGCGATCCGGCCGCCGCCGACGGTGTAGACCTCGCCGGAGTCCTCGTTGGACTCGTGTACGAGGAAGGCGACCAGGGGGGTGACCTGGTCGACGCCGAGCTTGTCGGCGAAGTCGGCGGGCAGCAGGTCCTCGGTCATCCGGGTCCAGGCGACCGGCGCGATGGCGTTGGCCTTGATGTTGTACTTGGCGCCCTCGTGCGCGAGGGTCTTGGTGAACCCGACGAGGCCCATCTTCGCGGTGGCGTAGTTGGCCTGGCCGAAGTTGCCGAACAGGCCGGCCGGCGACGAGGTGTTGACGATGCGGCCGTAGGCGTTCTCGCGCAGGTGCGGCCACGCGGCGCTGGAGACCAGGAACGAGCCGCGCAGGTGCACGGCGATGACCGCGTCGAACTCCTCGACGGTCATGTTCTTGAACGACTTGTCGCGCAGGATGCCCGCGTTGTTGACGACGATGTCCAGCTTGCCGAACGCGTCCAGCGCGGTCTGCACGATCGCCTTGGCGCCCTCGGGGGTCGCGACGTTGTCGGGGTTGGCGACGGCCTCGCCGCCGTTCTTCTTGATCTCGTCCACGACCTCCTGGGCGGGGCCGGCGGAGGCGCCGACACCGGAGCGGTCGCCGCCGAGGTCGTTGACGACGACCTTCGCACCGCGCGCGGCGAGCTCCAGCGCGTGCTGGCGGCCGAGGCCGTGGCCCGCCCCGGTCACGACCGCGACACGGCCGTCGTAGCGCAGTTCCGACATCTCTGTCTCCTCACATCGCACCGACTACGCCCCCAGGTAATCATCCGGGGGTTACCCAGTGGTACCACTAAACCGAATCCCGCTCGGCCGCGGCCCCCTCCGATCCCTCCCCGGCGGTCCGCGCGGGCAAGCACCGTGCTCCGTGGGACTTCAGTGAAACTTGCGGCAAATGCCGCATTTCCTGGGGCGTACGGCGTAGTGTCCTCACCCACCCGCATGTCTCACCCACCCGCGCAACCCGGCCCGGTCCGCACAGGTGCCGCCTCGACATCGGAGGTCCCGTCTCGATGAGCCCTGCCGACGCGTCCAGCGCCCCCCGCCCGTACCGCGTCGTGCAGTGGGCGACCGGCACGCTCGGCCGCGCCGTGATCCGCGGCGTCCTCGACCGCCCGGGCCTGGAGCTCGCCGGCGTGTGGGTGCACACCCCCGCCAAGGACGGCGCCGACGCGGGCCTGCTCAGCGGACGCGCCGCCACCGGCGTCACCGCCACCCGCGACCTCGCCGCGATCCTCGACCTGGACGCCGACTGCGTCGTCTACGCGCCCGGACGCGCCGGCGACCCGCTCGCCGACCTCGACACCGTCTGCGCGCTGCTCGCCTCCGGCAAGAACGTGATCTCCATGAACGGCCTCGTCTACCCGCAGGCGCACGGCCCGTCCCTGGTGAACGAGCTGGAGCAGGCGTGCAAGCGGGGCGGCTCGTCGGTGCACGGCACCGGCTTCAACACCGGGTTCATGGCGGACGTGATGCCGCTGGCGCTGTCCCGGCTGTCGCGCCGGATCACCCACGTCTACTCCCGCGAATGCTCCGACTTCGCCCGGCACCCGTCCTGGGGGATGGTGCACCACATGGTCGGGTTCGGCCGCGACGAGGAGGCGTTCCTGCGCTCGCTGCGCCCCACCCGCACCGCGATGCGGTCGCTGTACACCGAGAGCCTGCACCTCGTCGCCGCCGGGCTCGGCGTGGACCTCGACGAGATCGACGTGGACGTCGACTACCGGCTCGCCGGCACCGACCTGGAGATCACCGCCGGCCGGATCCCGCGCGGCACCGTCGCCGCGGCGCGCTGGACGTTCAGCGGGCTGACCGGCGGGCGGCCGGTGATCAGCGTCGAGGTGATCCACAAGGCGGACGCCGCGCGGATCCCCGACTGGGGCGACCCCGGCCACTCGGTGCGGGTGCACGGCCGCCCGTCGATCACCCTCACCACCGACGACGAGTGGGTGTCCGACGAGATCTCCGCCGCCGCGGCGCACGCGCTGAACTCGATCCCCGTCGTGTGCGCCGCCGAGCCCGGCATCCGCACCTACCTGGACCTGCCGCCGGTCACCGGCCGGATGGACGCCACCGCCTCCGGCCGCCTCTGAGGGCCCGGCCCGGACCGGCTACGGGAGGGTCTGCTCCACGCGGGACGCCGCGTCGCCGGCCTCCGCGTCGCCGGCCTCGGCCTCCTCCTCGGCCTCCCGGCGGTGCCTGCGGACGCTCCACACCACGATCGCGACGACCGCGATCACCGCGAGCCCGATCGCCAGCCCGCGCCCGGCCCACTGCGCGGCCCGGTCGAACGCCTCGCCCGCGAAGTAGCCGCCGAGCGTGAACGTCACGACCCAGGTGAGCCCGCCGAGGAAGTTGAACAGCAGGAACTTCGGATACGGCAGCCGGGAGCTGCCCGCCAGCGCGGGCATCAGCGCCCGCAGCAGCGCGGTGAACCGGCCGATGAACACCGCCACCGCGCCGCGCCGCCGGATGAGGTCCTGCGCGCCCTCCACCTTCGCGCGGTGCTTGGCCACCGCGCGGATGTCCAGCAGCCGCGGCCCGTACTTCTTGCCGATCTCGTAGCCGACCGAGTCGCCGGCGACCGCCGCGACGACCCCGATGACCAGCAGCAGCGGCAGCGAGAGGGTGCCCTGGCTGGCCAGCACGCCGCCGACCACCACGGCCGTCTCGCCGGGGAACACGAACCCGACGAACAGCGCCGCCTCCGCGAACACCAGCGCGGCGATCAGCCCGTAGACCAGGCCGGGCGGCAGGCCGTCCACCAGGGTGTTGAAAGTCTCGAGCATGGTCCCCCGCCATCTCGTCCGTCCGGGGCCGCCTCCGGCTGCCGGCCCCTGCTGCGCGCCATGCGATCGTGCGGGCCCGTTTGGCGCGAGCCACCGACGGTTATCGTATGCGCGGGGCCGGTGACCCAGGATCCCCCGGAAGGACGACTTGCCGGCGGCCGGGACGGCGTGCGGACCGGCGGCCGCCTCCTTCCAGGGTCGCGGTCGCCTCCCCCTGACGGTCGCACCGCACGGTTGACTTTCGGAAGGAACCGGACATGACCGCACAGGAAGTCGAGCGGGGCCGCTTCGTCCGGCAGCCGAACCGGTTCACGGAGCGGATCACCGCCGACGGTTCGAGCGGCTACCCCGTGGAGCCGGGCCGGTACCGGCTGTTCGTCTCCTACGCCTGCCCGTGGGCGCACCGCTCGCTGATCGTCCGGCGGCTGCTCGGCCTGGAGGACGCGCTGCCCGTCGCCGTCGTCGACCCCATCCGGGACGAGCGCGGCTGGCGGTTCCCCGACCGCGACCCGGTCACCGGCGCGGTGTTCCTGTCCGAGCTGTACCTGGCGAGCGACCCGTCCTTCGAGGGCCGCTACACCGTCCCGTGCATCTGGGACACCGTGACGGAACGCCTCGTCACCAACGACTTCCCCAACATCACCACGATGCTGGAGACGGAGTTCACCGCGCTCCACCGCCCCGGCGCGCCCGACCTCTACCCGGAGCCGCTGCGCCCGGAGATCGACGAGCTGAACGACCTCGTCTACAACACCGTCAACAACGGCGTCTACAAGGCCGGTTTCGCCAAGGCCCAGGACGCCTACGAGGAGGCGTTCGACGCCCTCTTCGCCACCTTCGACCGGCTGGAGGAGCGGCTCGCGGACCGCCGCTACCTGCTCGGCGACCGCATCACCGAGGCCGACGTCCGCCTCTACCCGACGCTCGCCCGCTTCGACGCCGTCTACTACTCGCACTTCAAGTGCAACCTGCGCCGCCTCGTCGACTACCCGAACCTGTGGGGGTACGCCCGCGACCTCTACTCCCTGCCCGCGTTCGGCGAGACGACGAACCTCGACCACATCAAGCGGCACTACTACGGGACGCACGGCGACATCAACCCGTCCGGGATCGTCCCGAAGGGCCCGCTGATCGACTGGACGGCCCCGCACGGCCGCGGCTCCCGGACCGGCGGCTGACACCGGGAACCGGACGCCCGCACCGGGAACCGAACGCCGCTCACTTCACGTCGTACCGGTCACATCCCGTCGTTATGCTGGCGGATCTCCGAAACGATCTCGATGTGAGAGGCAGTACCTCCGACAATGCGCAGCCAGTTCTTCGGAAACATGGACCAGGGGCAGCAGCTCCCCGGCCACTTCGCCCTCCAGAACTCCAAGATGCTCCGCGTCCACCTCAACGGGGACGTCCTGGCCCGGCAGGGCTCCATGGTCGCCTTCCAGGGCCAGATGGACTTCGACTACGAGGGCGCCGGAGGCATCGGCAAGTTCATCAAGAAGGCCGTCACCGGCGAGGGCGTCCCGCTGATGCGCGTCCGCGGCCAGGGCCTGCTGTTCGTCGCGCACGACGCCGCCGACATCCACCTGTTCTACCTGGAGAACGAGGGGCTGACCGTCAACGGCGCCAACATCCTCGCCTACGACTCGCACCTGCAGTCCGACATCCAGCGCGTCCAGGGCGCCGGCATCGCCGCGGGCGGCCTGTTCAACACCACCCTCACCGGCACCGGTTTCGTGGCGCTCACCACGCACGGCACCCCCGTCATGCTCGACTGCGGCCGCGCCCCCACGTTCGCCGACGGCCAGTCCGCGGTGGCGTGGAGCACCAGCCTCCAGGTCGGCGTCAACCGCACCTTCAAGGCCGGCGCGCTCATCGGCCGCGGCAGCGGCGAGGCCATGCAGCTCGCCTACCAGGGCCAGGGCTTCGTCCTCGTCCAGGCCAGCGAGGGCCCGACCGTCCCCCCGCACACCCACTGAGCCGCGCCGCCGGCGGGTGACATCGGTCACCTTCCGGGGCGGCGGATCTTGTCGGAGGCGCGGCCCCGGCTTCGGCAAGATCCCTGTGGCCACGGGGGAATGGAGGGCGATCGCAACGCGCTGGCATGGGAAGAGGTCAAGTGCGAGTAGCCTTGATAGGTCTCTTATCTCACCTGCGAGCTGCGGAAGAGGGCGATCTCCGCCGTGTCGACAGAGTCGTCGCAAACTAGTGCCGACCCAAAGATCACAGATTTCGGTGCCAACGAGTGGCTGGTCGACGAGCTGTACCAGAAGTACCTCGAAGACCCCAACTCGGTTGACGAAGCCTGGTGGAACTTCTTCGCGGACTACCAGCCGGACACCCGGCCGGCGTCCGTGACCCCCGCGTCCCCCGGCGCACCCCAGACGAGCACCGGAACGGCGGCCGGCGCGGCCGCCAACGGCACCGCGGCCGCTCCGCCGACACCGCAGCCTCCGGTGTCGCCGCCGAAGGCCCCCGCCAAGCCGGCCGACAAGGCCGCCAAGCCGGCGCCGAAGGCGGACAAGCCGGCGCCGCCGCCGGTCCCGGCGGGCGCCGAGGAGGTCCGGCTGCGCGGCGTCGCCGCCCGGACGGCCACCAACATGGAGGCCAGCCTCGCGGTGCCGACCGCGACGAGCGTGCGCGCCGTCCCGGCCAAGCTGCTGATCGACAACCGCATCGTCATCAACAACCACCTCAAGCGCGGCCGGGGCGGGAAGGTCTCCTTCACGCACCTGATCGGGTACGCGATCGTCAAGGCGCTCGCGGCGATGCCCGAGATGAACGCCGCGTTCACCGAGGTGGACGGCAAGCCGGTGCTGGTCCGGCCGGAGCACGTGAACTTCGGGCTGGCGATCGACCTGCAGAAGCCGGACGGCTCCCGGCAGCTGGTCGTGCCGAGCATCAAGGCCGCCGAGACCCTCGACTTCCGCCAGTTCTGGGCCGCCTACGAGGAGATCGTCCGCAAGGCGCGCGGCAACAAGCTGACCATCGAGGACTACCAGGGCACCACGATCAGCCTGACGAACCCGGGCACGATCGGCACGGTGCACTCGGTGCCGCGGCTGATGCCCGGCCAGGGCACGATCATCGGCGTCGGCGCGATGGAGTACCCGGCCGAGTTCGCGGGGGCGTCCACCGACACCCTCGCCCGGATGGGGATCAGCAAGGTGATGACGCTGACCTCCACCTACGACCACCGGATCATCCAGGGCGCCCAGTCCGGCGACTTCCTGCGCCGCATCCACGAGCTGCTGCTCGGCGAGGACGGCTTCTACGACGAGATCTTCGAGGCGCTGCGCATCCCGTACGAGCCGGTGCGCTGGGTCAAGGACATCTCCGCCGGGCACGAGGACGACGTCGCCAAGATCGCCCGGGTGCACGAGCTGATCCACGCCTACCGGGTCCGCGGCCACCTGATGGCCGACACCGACCCGCTGGAGTACAAGCAGCGCCGCCACCCCGACCTCGACATCCTCAAGCACGGCCTCACCCTGTGGGACCTGGAGCGCGAGTTCGCGACCGGCGGGTTCGGCGGCAAGCCGACCATGAAGCTGCGCGACATCCTCGGCGTGCTGCGGATGGCGTACTGCCGCACGGTCGGCATCGAGTACATGCACATCCAGGACCCGGAGGAGCGCGCCTGGATCCAGGCCCGCGTCGAGGTCCCGCACGACAAGCCGTCCCGCGAGGAGCAGCTGCACGTCCTGCGCCGGCTGAACAGCGCCGAGGCGTTCGAGACGTTCCTGCAGACCAAGTTCGTCGGGCAGAAGCGGTTCTCGCTGGAGGGCGGCGAGTCCGTCATCCCGCTGCTGGACTCGGTGATCTCCGCGGCGGCGAAGGCCAGCCTGGACGAGGTCGTCATCGGGATGGCGCACCGCGGCCGGCTGAACGTGCTCGCCAACATCGTCGGCAAGTCCTACGGGCAGATCTTCGGCGAGTTCGAGGGCAACCTCGACCCGCGCAGCGCGCAGGGCTCCGGCGACGTGAAGTACCACCTCGGCGCGTCCGGCGACTTCGTCGCCGACGACGGCTCGAAGATCCACACCGAGCTGGTCGCGAACCCGTCCCACCTGGAGACGGTCGACCCGGTGCTGGAGGGCGTCGTCCGCGCCAAGCAGGACCTCCTGGACGTCGGCGAGGCCGGCTTCACGGTGCTGCCGATCCTGATCCACGGCGACGCCGCGTTCGCCGGGCAGGGCGTGGTCGCCGAGACGCTGAACCTGTCGCAGCTGCGCGGCTACCGCACCGGCGGCACCGTGCACGTGATCATCAACAACCAGGTCGGGTTCACCACCGCGCCGGAGTACTCGCGGTCCAGCGTGTACGCCACCGACGTGGCCCGGATGATCCAGGCGCCGATCTTCCACGTCAACGGCGACGACCCGGAGGCGTGCGCGCGGGTGGCGCGGCTGGCGTTCGAGTACCGGCAGACGTTCAAGAAGGACGTCGTCATCGACATGGTCTGCTACCGGCGCCGGGGCCACAACGAGGGCGAGAACCCCTCGTTCACCCAGCCGCTGATGTACGACCTGATCGACGCCAAGCGCTCGGTGCGCAAGCTGTACACCGAGGCGCTGATCGGCCGCGGCGACATCACCGTCGAGGAGGCCGAGCAGGCGCTCCGCGACTACCAGGAGCAGCTGGAGCGGGCGTTCACCGAGACCCGCGAGGCCGTGAAGAAGCCGCTGGAGCCGGGCTCGGTCGTCAAGCCGGACGTCGAGGAGCGCATCCCGATCGACCACGGCAAGGCCGGCACGGCGATCCCGCAGGAGACCGTCAAGCGGATCATCGAGACGCAGGTCAGCCTGCCGGAGGGGTTCACCCCGCACCCGCGGCTGCAGCCGATCCTGCAGCGCCGCGCGCAGATGATCGAGGACGACGCGATCGACTGGGCGACCGGCGAGCTGCTGGCGATGGGCTCGCTGCTGATGGACGGCCACCCGGTGCGGCTCGTCGGGCAGGACACCCGGCGCGGCACGTTCGGGCAGCGGCACGCGGTGCTCGTCGACCGCAGGACCGGCGAGGAGTACACCCCGCTCAAGCAGTTCGGGCAGGGCGTGTCGAAGTTCTACGTGCACGACTCGCTGCTCAGCGAGTACGCGGCGATGGGCTTCGAGTACGGCTACTCGATGACCCGCCCGGACGCGCTGGTCGCGTGGGAGGCGCAGTTCGGCGACTTCGCCAACGGCGCCCAGTCGGTGGTGGACGAGTACATCTCGTCCGGCGAGCAGAAGTGGGGCCAGCGGTCCAGCCTGGTGCTGCTGCTGCCGCACGGCTACGAGGGCCAGGGGCCCGACCACTCGTCCGCGCGGATCGAGCGGTACCTGCAGCTGTGCGCGCAGGACAACATGACGGTCGCCTACCCGACGACGCCGGCGAACTAC
This sequence comes from Actinomadura sp. NPDC048394, assembly GCF_040651755.1. NCBI lineage: Bacteria > Bacillati > Actinomycetota > Actinomycetes > Streptosporangiales > Thermomonosporaceae > Actinomadura > Actinomadura sp. NPDC048394. The sequence goes on from NZ_JBEZJL010000084.1 coordinate 40,600, forward strand.
TTCCACCTGCTGCGCTGGCAGGTGCTGTCGAGCCGGGGCAAGCCGCTGGTGGTGTTCACGCCGAAGTCGCTGCTGCGGCTGAAGGCGGCGACGTCGCCGGTCGAGCAGATCACCGACGGCGCGTTCCAGCCGGTCATCCCGGAGGTCAACCCGGCGGTGGACCCGGCGGGCGTGAAGCGGGTGCTGCTCACCACCGGCAAGATCTACTACGACGTGGCGAAGGCGCGCGACGCCGCGGGCGCGAACGACACCGCGGTCGTGCGGGTCGAGCGGCTGTACCCGCCGCCGGTCGACGAGATCAAGGCGGAGCTGGCGAAGTACCCGGCGGGCGTCGAGGTGGTCTTCGTGCAGGACGAGCCGGCGAACATGGGCGCGTGGCCGTTCATGGCGCTGAAGCTGCCGCACCACATCGAGGGGCTGAAGATGTCGCGGGTGTCGCGCCCGGCGTCGTCGTCGCCCGCGGTGGGGTCGGCGAAGCTGCACCAGGCCGAGCAGGAGGCGCTGCTGTCCAGGCTGTTCTGACGTAGCAGGCATGGTCGCTCCGCGTCCCGCCGTGACGGCGGGGGGCGGGGCGGGGGCGGGTGAGGGTAAACGATACCCCAGATCTTAACAGATCGGGGGCTCGAGGGGCGCACCGAGCGCCGGGGCGGCGAGGAGGTCAGCCTGACGTGGCTGGCGGAGCGGCTCCGCGAGTTCGTCGACCTGAACCCCGAGTTCGAGACGCCGGTGGAGCGCCTCGCGACGTGGCTCGCCCGCCTCGACGACGAGGACGACGACTGACGCGCCGCTGACGCGCGACGGGGCCGAGATTCGCGATACATCTTGACTTTTCGTTGACGCGACATATCGTGTCAACGGAAGGAACCCTCGGACGAAGGGCAAGAGGCGATGTCGCGCTGGACGATCGACGAACCGACCACGCTGGACTTCGACGGCGTGGTCACGCTGCGCACGACGCTGATCGCCGGCACCGTCTCCGTGCTCGCCTCCGACGAGCGGCCGTCCGTCATGATCAGCGAGGTCGAGGGGCCGCCGCTGGTGATCGCGCACGAGGCCGGCATGCTCACCATCACCCATGAGCGGCTCTGGGAGGGCGTGCTGAGCTGGCTGCGCACCCGCAACGCCCGCGCCGCGATCACGGTGACCGTCCCGCACGACTGCCCCGTCACCGTCAACCTGGTGTCCGCCGACGCCGTCATCACCGGGCTGACCGCCCGCACGTCCATCAAGTGCGCGTCCGGCGGCATCACCCTCGACGGGGTGACCGGCGCGGTCGACGCGAACACGGTATCCGGCGACATCGAGGCGCAGGGCCTGGACGGCACCGTCTCGTTCACCTCCGTCTCCGGCGACCTCGCGCTCGCCGGCGGCGCGGTCGAGCAGCTCACCGCCCGCACCGTCAGCGGCCGCATCGCCGCCGACGTCGACCTGGTCGGCGACGGCCGGATCGAGGTCAACACCGTCTCCGGCGAGGTCGCGCTGCGGATCCCCGAGTCCGCCGGGGCGCGGGTCACGCTGAACGCGGCGGCCGGCCGGATCGAGACGTCCTTCCCCGAGCTCGGCCGGGCCGACCGGGCCGTCGCCACCACCGTCTCCGGCAAGATCGGCGACGGTTCGGGGCGGCTGTCGGTCAACTCGGTGTCCGGCTCGATCACGCTCCTCGGCCGCGGCGACGAGGCCCCGGAGATCAGCACCCCGCGAATGGAGAAGTGAGTTGAGCCCCGTTTTCGGCCACGGCCGGCTCCGCCTGTACCTGCTGAAGCTGCTGGAGGAGAGCCCGCGGCACGGCTACGAGGTGATCCGGATCCTGCAGGACCGGTTCCTCGGGGTGTACTCGCCCTCCCCCGGGACGATCTATCCGCGGCTGGCCCGGCTGGAGGCGGAGGGCCTGGTCACCCACGAGGTGGTCAAGGGCAAGAAGGTGTACTCGCTGACCGACAAGGGCCGCGAGGAGCTGGAGCGCCGGATGGACGAGCTGGCCGAGCTGGAGGAGGAGATCACCGCCTCCGCGCAGGAGTTCGCGCGCGGCGTCCAGCAGGACGTCCGGCAGACCGTCCGGTCGCTGCGCGAGGAGCTGACGCAGGCCGCGCGGACGATGCGCGACCAGGGGAAGGCCACGTCCAAGGAGGCGTGGAAGGAGACCACCGACCGGCAGAAGGACGAGTGGCGGCGGCAGAAGGACTACTGGCGCGAGCAGAAGCAGGCGTGGAAGGAGGAGTGGCGGCAGAACTGGGAGGACGCCTGGAAGACGGCGACCGGCACCCACGAGGACATCGCCCGCCTGAAGCTGGAGCGGCTGCTGCGCCGGTTCGTCGAGGACGTCCGCAATGCCGCGAAGCGCTCCCGCCTCGACGACGACGACCTCGCCGCCGTCCAGTCCCTCCTGGACGAGACCCGCGAGCGCCTGCGCACCGAGATCCTCGACCGCGACATCGACGCCCGCGACTGACCGGCGCCTGGAGCAGGGGGCGCCGGTCCGTATTCCTTGCGGCTACGGGGTGAAGACGATCTTGCCGAAGAGGTCGCCCTCGGCCATCGCGGCGAAGCCGTCGCGGGCCGCGCTGAGCGGCAGCGTCCGGTCGATCAGCGGGCGGGTGCCCGTCTTCACCAGGAACCGCGCGAGCCGTTCGAGCTGCTCCCGGGTGCCCATCGTGGAGCCGACGACCTGGAGCTGCAGGAAGAACACCCGGTTCAGCTCCGCGGGCGGCACCTGGCCGCTGGTGGCGCCGGACACCACGATCCGGCCGCCGGGCCGCAGCGACTTCAGCGAGTGCGACCACGTCGCCTCGCCGACCGTCTCGATGACCGCGTCGACCCGCTCCGGCAGCCGCGCGCCGGACTCGACGGCGACGTCCGCGCCGAGCTCCAGGGCGCGCTTGCGCTTGGCCTCGCTGCGGCTCGTCGCGAACACCCGCAGGCCCGCCGCCGACGCCAGCGCGATCGCGGCGGTCGCGACGCCGCCGCCCGCGCCCTGTACCAGCACGGTCGCGCCGGGCTCCACGCCCGCCTTGTCGAACAGCATCCGGTAGGCGGTCAGCCACGCCGTCGGCAGGCACGCGGCCTCCTCGAACGACAGCTCCGCCGGCTTGCGGACGAGGTTGCGGCGCGGCACCGCGACCTTCTCGGCCAGCGTCCCCGGGTACCGCTCGGACAGCAGCGACCGCTTCGGGTCGAGGGTCTCGTCGCCGCCGCCCCGGTCCGGGTCGCCGATGACCGAGTGGACGATGACCTCGTTGCCGTCCTCGTCGACGCCGGCGGCGTCGCAGCCGAGGATCATCGGGAGCCGGTCGGCGGGGAGCCCGACGCCGCGCAGCGACCACAGGTCGTGGTGGTTGAGCGCGGCGGCCTTCACCGTGACGGTCGTCCAGCCGTCCGGCACCTCGGGATCGGGCCGCTCCCCCAGCGTCAGCCCGTTCAGCGGATGGTCTGCGTCGATCTGTGTGGCCGTGACAGCGAACATGAACGCACACTAACCGCCCGCCCGGAAAGCCCGGCGGCCCGCCCCCGGTCCCGGGGACGGGCCGCCTCGGACGGACCTCAGAGCACCTTGGACAGGAAGTCCTGCGTGCGCTGGTGCCGCGGGTTCGCGAGCACCTCGCGGGGCGTGCCCTTCTCCACGACGACGCCGCCGTCCATGAAGACGAGCGAGTCGCCGACCTCGCGGGCGAAGCCCATCTCGTGGGTGACGACGATCATCGTCATGCCGTCCACCGCGAGCTGCTTCATGACCTCCAGCACCTCGCCGACCAACTCCGGGTCGAGCGCGGAGGTCGGCTCGTCGAACAGCATCAGCGCCGGCTCCATGGCGAGCGCCCGCGCGATCGCGACGCGCTGCTGCTGCCCGCCGGACAGCTGCGAGGGGTAGCTGCGCGCCTTGTCGGCGAGCCCGACCCGCTCCAGCAGCGCGACGGCCGCCTCCCGCGCCTTCGCCCGCGGGATCCGCCGGACCTGCACCGGCGCCTCCATGACGTTCTCCAGCGCCGTCATGTGCGGGAACAGGTTGAAGCGCTGGAACACCATGCCGATGTCGCGGCGCTGCGCGGCGACCTCGCTCTCGCGCAGCTCGTGCAGCTTGCCGCCGCGCTCCCGGTAGCCGACCAGGTGGCCGTTCACCCACAGCCGCCCGGCGTTGATCTTCTCCAGGTGGTTGATGCAGCGCAGGAACGTCGACTTGCCGGACCCGGACGGCCCGATGACGCACATCACCTCGCCGGGCATGACCTCCAGGTCGATGCCCTTGAGGACGTCCAGCCGGCCGAAGGACTTGCAGACGCCCTCGGACCGGACCATCGGCCGCCCCGACGACGCGGCGCCGGACGGCCCGTCGCCGTCCGCGGGCTCCGGGGGCTCCGCGCCCGGCTTGCCCAGCCCGACTCCGCTCACCGTTCCCTCCCCTCGACCGCCGTCCGCTGGGCGGTCCGCCGGGCGCGCAGGTTGCTCCACAGCCGCTCCAGCATCGTCTGCCGCTGCGCGGTGCCGCGCCCGAAGTAGCGCTCCAGGTAGAACTGCCCGACCGTGAGGATCGACGTCATGATCAGGTACCAGATGCTGGCCAGCAGCAGCAGCGGGATCGTCTGGTACGTCCGGCCGTAGATGATCTGCACCGAGTACAGCAGCTCGGGCACCGCGATCACCGACACCAGCGAGGACGTCTTCAGCATCGAGATCGTCTCGTTGCCGGTCGGCGGGATGATCACGCGCATCGCCTGCGGCAGCACGATCCGCCGCATCGTCTTCGCGCGGCTCATGCCGAGCGCGCTCGCCGCCTCCGCCTGGCCCTGGTCGACCGACAGGATGCCGGCCCGCACGATCTCCGACATGTACGCCGCCTCGTTCAGCCCCAGCCCGAGGCAGCCCGCGACGAACGGGGTGATCAGCGAGTTCGCGTCGAAGTGCGCGAACGTCGGGCCGAACGGGATGCCGATGGACAGCTGCGGCACGAGCGCCTTGATGAACGCCCACAGCAGGATCTGCACCAGCACGGGGGTGCCGCGGAACGCCCAGATGTACAGCCAGGCGGACCCGGAGATCAGCGGGTTCGGGGACAGCCGCATGATCGCCAGCAGCACGCCGCCGACGACGCCCATCACCATCGCGATGGCGGTCAGCTCCAGCGTCTTGCCGATGCCGGTCATCACCGCGGTGATGGTGAAGTTCTGCCCGATGACGTCCCAGCCGAAGTTGGGGTTGTTGACGACGCTGTAGACCGCCCACACCGCGATGTACGCGATGATCACCGCGGCGACCCAGCGTCCCCAGTGCCGCACGGGGACGGCCCGGATCTCCTCGGGCCGGCCCTCGCGCGACGTCTCGTCCGTGACAGTCATCCGGTCAGCTCGTGGCGCCGTTGATCTGCGGCGAGGTGTTGGCCCCGCTGGTGATGCCCCACTTGTCGAGGATCTTGTTGTAGGTGCCGTCGGCCTGCAGCGCCTTCAGCGCGCCGAGGATCGCGTCCTTGGTGGTGCCGAGCTGCTTGCCGACCGCGATGCCGTACGGGGCGGTGTCGTACGTCGCGCCGGACACCTCGAACTGGCCGCCGGACTGCTTGGCGGCGTAGTCGATGACGGGCGAGTCGGCCAGCACCGCGTCCGCGCGGCCGCTGCTCAGCGCCAGGTTCGCGCCGTTCTGGTCCGGGTACGGCTGGCCGACGGGCCCGGGCTTGCCGGCGTCCTTGCACTTCTTGGTGCGGGTGCCGAGGCCCTTCGCCGCGTCGACGGTGGTGGACACCTCGTCGTTCTGGACGGTGCCCTTCTCGACCGCGACCTTCTTGCCGCACAGCGACAGGTCGTCGGGCTTGAGGTTCTGCGGGTTGCCCTTCTTGACCATCAGCGCGGAGCCGGCGGTGAAGTAGGTGACGAAGTCGACCGTCTTCTCCCGCTCCTTGCTGTCGGTGAAGGACGACATGCCGAGCTGGTACTGGCCCGACTTGATGCCCGGGATGATCGCGTCGAAGCCGGCCTTCTGGAAGGCGAACTCGACGCCGAGCTTCTTGCCCAGCGCCTTGCCGAGGTCGAGGTCCATCCCGATCAGCGTCTTGTTGTCGGTGTCGTAGAACTCGTTCGGCGCGTACGACGGGTCGGTCCCGACGGTGATCTTGCCGGCCGACTTGACGTCCGGGGCCAGCTTGGCGTTCAGCGCGGCGTCCTGGGTGATGCCGGAGAAGATGTCCCCGACGGACTTGGTCGGCGCGGCGGCGCCGCCACCGGAGCCGTTGTCGTCACCGCACGCCGACAGGGCGAGGGCGCCTGTCAGCACGAGCGCGCCGGCCGCGACGGCGCGGCGGCGCAGAGAACCAGTGATCACAGGTCCCCCTCCAGAGGTCGCAGTGGATCCGCACGGATCCTGAGGTCAAGTGCACATTTTGGCGCACACCTGGCCCGATGCGGATAAAGGGTGCGACACAATCGGACAACGAGGCAGCCCGGCACCCCCGCCGCCACCTCCGCCTCCCGCACTCTACGCGATGATCGTCCCACCGTCCGTGACGATCAGTGACGGCCGCCACCGCCCCGCCCCCCGGATCGGCGGGACCCCGTGTGGCACAATCGGACAACGGGTGACCCCCGTACGTCGCGAGATGTCCACCAGGTGACGGCCACCAGACCACACCACCGCGGCGGCATCGCCCGAAAGCCAACTTTCACTGACAGGGGTCGCTGTGGCTGCCGAGCCCATTCCCACCGAACCGCTCTCACTGGACGACGATCCGGCCTTCCCGCTGCACCGCGGCGGCAAGCTGGAGATGCGGTCGACCATCCCGGTCCGCAACAAGGACGATCTGTCCCTCGCCTACACGCCCGGCGTCGCCCGGGTGTGCACGGCCATCGCCGACAACCCCGAGCTCGCCTACGACTACACCTGGACGTCCAAGGTCGTCGCCGTCGTCACCGACGGCACCGCCGTGCTCGGCCTCGGCGACATCGGCCCGGCCGCCTCCATGCCCGTCATGGAGGGCAAGTCGCTGCTGTTCAAGGAGTTCGCCGACGTCGACTCCGTGCCGATCGCGCTGAACTGCACCGGCGTCGACGAGATCGTCGACACCGTGATCCGGCTCGCGCCGTCCTTCGGCGGCATCAACCTCGAGGACATCAGCGCCCCCCGCTGCTTCGAGATCGAGGACCGGCTCCGCGCGGCCCTCGACATCCCCGTCTTCCACGACGACCAGCACGGCACCGCGATCGTCGCGCTCGCCGCGCTGAAGAACGCCGCCCGGTACGTCGGCAAGCCGCTGTCGGAGCTGCGCGCCGTCGTGGCCGGCGCCGGCGCGTCCGGCATCGCCGTCTCGCAGATCCTCATCGAGGCCGGCATCGGCGACATCGCGCTGTCCGACAGCAAGGGCCTCATCTACGAGGGCCGCGACGGGCTCAACCCCGTCAAGCAGCGGATCGCCGCGATCACCAACCGGTCGCACCTGACGGGCTCCACCGAGGAGGCGCTGCGCGGCGCCGACGTGTTCATCGGCCTGTCCGGCAGCACCGTCCACGAGTCGTGCGTCGCGACCATGTCCGACGGCGCGATCGTGTTCGCCCTGTCCAACCCCACCCCCGAGGTGCACCCGGACGTCGCGCGCCGGCACGCCAAGGTCGTCGCGACCGGCCGCAGCGACTTCCCCAACCAGATCAACAACGTGCTCGCCTTCCCCGGCATCTTCCGGGGCGCGCTGGACGTGCGCGCGCACTCCATCACCGAGGGCATGAAGCTGGCCGCCGCGAACGCGCTGGCGGACATCGTCGGCGACGACCTCACCGCCGACTACATCATCCCCAACCCGTTCGACGACCGGGTCGCGCCCGCCGTCACCGCCGCGGTCGCCGCGCAGGCCCGCGCCGAGGGCGTCAACCGCGTCTGACCCCCGCCCGACCCGCCGCGCCTCGCGCCGGCCCGCGCTCCCCACCCGCGGAGCGCGGGCCGCACCGCCTCCTACCGTCCGACCGCGGCCCGACCGGCCGCCGGACGGACGGACGCGCGCCGCCACGGCCAGTACCGGGCCACGACGCGGCCGAGGACGAGGCCGTCCGGCACGGCCCCGAAGTCCCAGCTGTCGCGGCGGCCGCGGGCGCGCTGGTTGTCGGACTCCAGCCACCAGCCGCTCCCCGAGCGGTGCGCCACCCGCTTCACGATGAGCACGTCCGCCCGCTCCGGATGCCGCGCGACGACGACGTCCCCGGGGCGGGGCCGGGCGCCCGCCAGCACCACGAGCCAGTCCCCCGGCGCCAGCGCGGGCAGCATCGAGTCGCCCTCGACCGCGACCGTCCGCAGCCGCCCGCGCGTCCCGGCCAGCGCCAGCAGCAGCGCCCCGCCGAGCGTCCAGGCCACCGGGTGGCGCATCCGCATCGCTCTCCTCGCCTCCGTGCACGGGCGCTTTCGCGCGCCGGGCCGCATAGTCGCGCGGCCACGGGTACATCTCACCGCTGGAAGGGGTTCCGGGTCGCGCCGCGGTCCGGGTCCTAGGCCGAAATACCGAGCGCCCTGGCCGGACGGGCCCCGGGGCACAAGGGTAATGTCGGTGACCTGAGCATGATCCGCAACGAGGGAAGGGAATCGCAGGTGTTCAAGCTTCTGCGCCCGAAGACCACGGTCTCCGCGCACTGCGACCTGCCGTGTGGCGTCTACGACCCGGCGCAGGCCAGGATCGAGGCCGAGTCGGTCAAGGCGATCTGCGAGAAGTACGCGGCCAACGAGGACCCCGAGTTCCGCGCCCGCGCGATCCTGATCAAGGAGCAGCGCTCCGAGCTGGTCAAGCACCACCTGTGGGTGCTGTGGACCGACTACTTCAAGCCGCCGCACTTCGAGAAGTACCCCCAGCTGCACCAGCTGTTCAACGAGGCGACCAAGCTCGCCGGCGCCTCCGGCACCAAGGGCAGCATGGACCCGAAGGTCGCCGACGACCTGCTCGGGAAGATTTCCGAGATCGACAAGATCTTCTGGGAGACCAAGCAGGCCTGACCGGCCCGAACGCCGAGGCCCCGGGGGGCGGGGGGGCCGGGGGGGGGGGGGGGGGGGGGCCCCCCCCGCCCGGCGGCGGGGGGGCGCTCGGCCGGATTGAGGTTCGGCGGGGGGGTGACGGGCGCAGGGACCAACAAGTC
>NZ_JBEZJL010000085.1:0-48710 GCF_040651755.1 Actinomadura sp. NPDC048394
GCCGGTGGCGGATGGACGGCGACCCGGAAGAGGTCGGCGGGCCCCCGGCGGACGCCGGCGGGCCCCCGGCGGACGGCGGCCTCACCGCGACGCCCGCGTCGATCCCGCCCAGCCTGCCCCTGACCTGCTCGGCGACGGCGGCGGCGCGTCCCGGCGGGACGCTCAGCTCCAGCCGGTCGGACGCCTTCGCCCCGGACGAGACCCCGCCGAGCAGGGCGAGGAACCCGGCGACGAACCCGGTCAGCGCGACGCCCGCGACCGTCCGCCAGGCCGAGCGCGGGTCGTCCACCAGCCGGCGGCCGGCCAGCAGCCGCGCCGGGGTCCGCGCGAGGGCGACGGTGATCCGGCCGATCAGCGCGACCACCCACGGCCCGGCGAGGTTGATCGCGAGGAACGCCAGCAGGAGGAACACCAGCATGATCACCAGGCCGAGCCGGCCGAGGCCGGTCAGCCCGCCGCTCGCCCCGGCGAACGCGACCATGACCGCGGCGAGCAGCACGACCCGGACGGCGCGCAGCGCGGGCGGCGTCTCGCGGCGGGCGACGCCGAGCGGGCCGACCACGACGCGGCGCAGCCCCACGACCGCGCTGGCGCCGACGAGGACGGGCACCGCCGCGAGCACCGCCGCGACGACGGGCAGGCCCGGCCACAGGTCGGAGGCGTACCAGCCGCCGCCCGCGATCGTGATGCGGGTGAGCGCCGGGATCGCCGCCGCGTACAGGACGGTCCCGGCGAGCGCACCCGCCGCAGCGGTGATCACGGCCTCCGCCGTGGTGATCGCGACGACCTGCCCGGGCGTGGCGCCGACCAGCCGCAGCGCGGCGAGCCGCCGGTCGCGGCGCGCGACCGTCAGCCGGGCGGCGGCGCCGCCGAACACCAGCAGCGGCACGGCCATCAGCACCGACGCGATCGCGACGAGCGCCTGGTAGACGCCGGCGAACGCGGCGGCACCGGTGGAGTAGCGGGCGATCCGGGTGGGCGCGGCGGTGCTCTCCACGCCGGAGAGGCGGTCGCGGGCGGCCGTCATCGCGGGGTCGCCGGGAGCGCGGCCGACCACGGCGACGAGCTCGCCCGGGTGGATCAGCGCGTCCCGTCCGAGGGTCCCGGCGCGGGCGGGGAAGCGGGCGGCGAGCTGGTCGGACGGCAGGTCCTTCATCAGCCGGGCGAGCGCGGGCGAGGTCCACGTCTCGCCCGGGTCCGGGAAGCGCGGCATGCCGGGCGGTGCGGGCGCGCCCGGCTTCAGCGCCGCGAGGTCCACGACGGTGATCGGCTCGCCGCGGACGTGGTCGGTCGCGAGCGCCTCGATCATCACCGGGTCCGCGCCGGCGTTCCCGGGGTGCCGCCAGGCGTCGGCGCGGGCGCGCTGCGCGAAGGCGAGGTTGGCCGTCACCGCGAACAGCAGCAGCCCCGTGGAGACGGCGACCGCGGCGAGCGTGAGCGCGGCGCCGAGCAGGTTGCGGCGGCCCCCGCCGCGCAGCAACCGCCAGGTCAGGTCCAGGGTCGTGCCCATCACGCCGCCCCGGGGACCGGGTGCTGGACGCGGCCGTCGCGGACCTGCACCGTCCGGTCGCACCAGCGCGCCACGGACGGGTCGTGCGTCACCACGACCAGCGACGCGTCGTTGTGCCGGGTCGCCTCGGTCAGCAGCCGCATCGTCTCGTGCCCGGTGGCCTGGTCGAGCGCGCCGGTCGGCTCGTCGGCGAAGACGACCGCGGGACGCGGCGCCAGCGCGCGGGCGATCGCGACCCGCTGCGCCTGCCCGCCGGACAGCTCGCCCGGCCGCCGGCCCTCCATCCCGGCGAGCCCGAGCGGGCCGAACCAGGTCCGGGCGGCCTTGACGGCGGCCCGGCGCGGCGTCCCGTTCAGCATGAGCGGGAGCGCGACGTTCTCCTCGGCGGGCAGCTCGGGGAGCAGCTGCCCGAACTGGAACACGAACCCGAACCGGGTGCGGCGCAGCGTGCTGCGGCGGCGCTCGCCGAGCGCGTCGATCCGCTGCCCGAGCAGGTGCACCTCTCCCGCGTCCGGGCGCAAGATCCCGGCGAGGCAGTGCAGCAGGGTGGACTTGCCGGAACCGCTCGGCCCCATGATCGCGACGGTCTCGGCGCGGCCGACGGCGAGGTCGACGCCGTCGAGCGCGACGGCGGCGCCGAACCGCTTGGCCAGGCCGCGGCCCGTCAGGACCGGCTCCGGTCCGGCGGAGGGAGACGGTCCGCTCACGCCGCGGCCCTCCGCCGCTCCCCGGCGGACCGCAGCTCGACGACGTCGCCGGACGCCGGATCCGACCCGGTGTCCGGCCCGGCGCCCGGCCCGGCGCCCGGCCCGGCGGCCCGCTCATCACGGGGGTCCGACGGGCCGCGGGAGCGCCGGTCCCGGATCGACTCGACGATCTCCCGGGCGGGCATCACCAGCCCGCCGTAGATCACGAAGACGGCGAACAGCACGATGAGGGGCGTGTAGATCAGTTCCATGCCTCCAGCGTGCGCGCGGCGGGCACGCGCGCACATCGGGCACAGGTCCGGTCCGCGGTGGCCGCCCCTCGGCCGAACGGCCGATCCGGGGGTCCGCTCAGGGTCGTAACCTGCATAATCGTGAGCGATACGGGAACGGGGCTGGACCGCGTCCACTCGGTGGGCGGGTGCCTCATGCGCGTCGCGTACGGCGGTTTCGCCGCGCTGTACCTGCTGGCCGGGCTGATCGCCGTCCATCACGAGCTGCCGCAGGTGTGGCTGATCGGGTTCGCCGCCGCCGCGAACGCCGCGGCGCTCGCCCCAGCCCGCTGGCAGCTCCGCGCGGCGGTGGCCGCCGGGACGCTGTCCCTGCTCGGCACCGCCTACGTGAGCGCCGCCGTCGAGCTGCACCAGAGCAACCCCGGCGTGTTCGCCGAGATCGGCGGGCTGCTCATCGTCATCGCCCGGACGGTCTGGAAGGCGCCCCGGGACCGGCTCGTCCCGCTGGCGGTGCTGCTCGGCGCGGCGGTGCTGGCCGTCCCGCTGCGCTGGTCGCCGGTGGCGGCGCTGGTGTTCACCGCGCCGCTCGGCATCACGGTCGCGGTCGCGCTCGGCGTCGGGCTGTACCTGCGCGCGGTCGACGCCCGCCGGGCCCGGTCCCTCGCGGCGGCGCGCCGCGACGAGCGCCTGGAGCTGGCCCGCGACCTGCACGACTTCGTCGCCCACCACGTGACCGGCATCGTCGTCCAGGCGCAGGCGGCGCGGTTCGCGGCGCAGAGCGGCGCCGTGCAGTCGCCCGGGCAGCTCGACACCATGTTCGCCGGGATCGAGAAGGCCGGCACCGAGGCGCTGACGTCGATGCGGCAGATGGTCGGGCTGCTGCGGGACGCGCAGCACACCGGCGCGGCCGACGGCGAGGCGTTCGGCGCGGCCGGCGAGGCCGCCACCCGCCCCGTCGGCGACCTGACCCGGCTGCGCGACCTGGTCGCCGGGTTCACCGACCCGCCCGCCACCCTCACGCTCGCGCCCGACCTCGGCCCGCTGCCGCCCGAGGTCGCCGCCTCCGTGCACCGGGTGGTGCAGGAGTCGCTGACCAACGTCCGCAAGCACGCCGCGGACGCCGCGTCCGTCCGGGTCGCGGTCGAGCGGGCGGCCGGCGGGTCGGTCGAGGTCAGCGTCCGCGACGACGGGCAGGGCCGGGGCCGGCGGCTGCCGTCCTCGGGCTTCGGCCTGGCCGGGCTGACCGAGCGGGTCGACGCCCTCGGCGGCCGCCTCCGCGCCGGCCCCCGCCCCGAAGGCGGCTGGGAGGTCGTGGCTGTGTTCGATTGCAGTGCCCTTGGCGTCAGGCGCTAGAGCGCCTTCCTACGGCGGCCACTGCGTGCGATCGCGACGGCCGGATCCCGCGTGTCGCGGAAAGGACCGACGGCTCGCGCGCTCCGGCGGCATTGGAGAATGGGGACATGACCATCCGGGTGCTGATCGCCGATGACCAGGAGATGGTCCGGACCGGGTTCCGGATGATCGTCGACTCGCAGCCCGACATGGAGGTGGTCGGGGAGGCGGCCGACGGCGCGGAGGCGGTGGCGGCGGCACGGCGGCTCCGTCCGGACGTGTGCCTGTTCGACATCCGGATGCCGAAGATGGACGGGCTGGAGGCGACCCGGCTCGTCGCGGGCCCGGACGTGGCGGACCCGCCGCGGGTGGTGATCGTCACGACGTTCGACATGGACGAGTACGTGTACGGGGCGCTGCGCGGAGGCGCGGTCGGGTTCCTGCTGAAGGACAGCGGGCCGGCGCTGCTGGTGGAGGCGGTGCGGGCGGCGGCGAACGGGGAGGCGCTGGTGTCGCCGTCGATCACCGTCCGGCTGCTGGAGCATCTGGCGCGGCCGCCCGCCGTGCCCGCGCCGCCCCGCGAGCAGCTGACGGAGCGGGAGCTGGACGTGGTCCGGCTCGTCGCGCGGGGCCGCACGAACGAGGAGATCGCCGGGGAGTTGTTCGTGTCGCTGTCCACGGTGAAGACGCATCTCGGCAGCGTGCAGCGCAAGCTCGGGGCGCGGAACCGGGTCGAGGTCGCGGCGTGGGCGTGGGAGTCTGGCCTGATGGCCTAGCCGCTCCCGGACGGGATGGACCGGGCGGGGCACGGCGCCGCGGGGCGCGCATCGGAGGAGCACGGGGGAACGGCACTGGCACCGGAGTCGATCGACGGCATCCCCGTGACCGTGGTGGTCATCTGGGTCCTGGGAGCCGCCGGGTGGGGGGTGGTCCTCGCGGGGCTGCGCCGCGGGCTGCGCGGCCGGGACCGGGGGCCGGCGCTGTTCGCGCACACCGCCACCCCGGCGGGCGTCGTCCTGATGTTCGCGGTGCTCGGATACGGGTCGCTGTACGCGACGATCGCGCTGGCCGCGGAGTGGTGGTCGCTGGCGGCGGTGACGGGGTTCCGGCCGGCCCGGCTGGTGGCCGGTGGCGGCCTGCGGCGGCTGGCCGCGTGGCTGCTGCTGACCGCCGCCGTGACGTATGTGGCGGGACGCCTCGTCCTCGGCCGGTAGCGGCGGGCCCCGCCTGAAGATCCCCTGGAAGACCGTGAACCCTTCGGGGGCCAACCCAGTCAAACCTACGTAGTATCCGAAGCAGCGAACGGTAAAAAAGGGGCCCTCGGAGGTGAAACCATGCCGTGTGCGCTATGCGGCGACATCATCCCGTCCGAGGTCGCCCGGTGCCCGGCATGCGGGGCCTGGGCGCGGCGCCGCGACTTCCGCGCCGTCGGGGTGGCGGTGTTCATGCTGCTGGGCTTCGACGCGTTCGTCTCGCTCGGGTCGGGGATCAGCCTGCTGCGGATGGCGCGTCCGCTGCACGACGCGACCCATGACACCTATGACGCGTCCGTGACGGACAAGGCCCTCGCGCCGTACCAGGACGTGTTCCTGATCGGCGCGATCATGGCGACGGTCACCGGGATGCTGTACCTGGCGTGGCTGTGGCGCGCCTACGGGCAGTCGCCGGGGCCGCACCGGCACCATCGCGCGTGGGTGCTGCTCGGATGGTTCTGCCCGGTGGTGAACCTGTGGCTGCCGCCGCGCATGGTGTACGAGGTGTGGGTGAACAGCGGCCGGTACCGGACGGCGGAGCGGCAGGCGGCGGGCCTCGTCGTGGCCGGCTGGTGGGGGTGCGCCCTGGTCGGCCTGCTGCTCGCCCGGATGTTCGGCCACGGCAGCGTCGACACTCTCGCCGACGCCCGCTTCGACGTGCACGTGGGCGTCGCCGCGTCCGCGTTCCAGGCGCTCGCGGCAGCGCTGTGCATGGCCACCGTCTTCCAGATCACCCGCCTCCAGGTGGCGCGCGACTAGTTCGGGGACGGCCCGGACGAGCCTCCGCTGGTGTGCCAGAGCGGCGCGCGCGGGGGCCGTTTGACGGCGGGCCCGGCATGACCGATGTCGGAGTACGGGGACATCGCGAAGCCGGTCGGCTGGACGACGCGGCGCCCGACCGGCCGGGCCTGCGGTCCGCGCCGGGCCATCGCGGTGCGGACGGCGTCCATGCCGCCGTGCCGCCATTCCTCGTAGAGGGTGTTCAGGTCCCAGCATGCGGTCGCGGTGATGGAGACGGCGCGGGCCCCGGCGTGCCGGACGCGGCCGCGGACGACCAGCAGCCACGAGCCGAACACGGTCGCGGCGCAGCGCTCCTGCACCGACTCGAAGAACGCCAGGTCGACAGGTCCGGTGGAGTCGTCGAGCGTGGCGAAGATGACGCGCTGCCCGGACCGCACCGCCGGGGTCTGCGTCGCGACCTTCACCCCCGCGACCAGCACGTCCGTTCCGGTGGGACGGCCGGGCAGCGCGGCGGCGCGGACGATCCCGAGGGCGTCGAGGAGCCCGTCGTAGAAGCCGAGGACGTGCCGGCTGACGTCCATGCCGAGGACGTCCAGCTCGGCCTCGACGATCTCGGCGGGCGTCATCGGCGGCAGCTCGCCGAGCGGGACGGGCTCGGCGAGGCCGGCCTCGACGCCGGACAGGTCGCCGTCGCCGTCCTCGTGGCCGAGCGGCAGCTGCCCCTCGACCACGGCGGGGCCAGGGCGGCGGGCGGTGACGCGGTCGAGGGCGCCGACGCGGCAGAGCAGGTCGCGGCGCGGCACCGGCCCGCCGCCGGGACCGGACGGGTACAGCGCGTCGAACGCCCCGGCGAGGACGAGCCGCTCGGCGGTCGGCCGCGAGACGCGGGCGCGGCGCCAGAAGTCGGTCAGCGACGCGTACGGCCGGGCGCCGACGATCGCGCCGACCTCGGCGTCGCTGATGCCCCTGACCTCGTGCAGCGCGACGCGGATCCCGGTGGGGCCGCCCTCGGAGACGGGTTCGGCGTGCCAGTCCGGCGCGGACCGGTTGACGTCCAGCGGCAGGATCGGGACGCCGAAGTGCCGCGCGTCGTCCAGGATGACCCGCTTGGGGTACATGCCGGGGTCGTGGGTGAGGACGCCGGCGTAGAACGCGGCGGTGTGGTGCCGTTTCAGCCAGGCGGACTGGTAGGTCGGCAGCGCGAACGACGCGGCGTGCGCCTTGCAGAACCCGAACGCGCCGAACGCGGTGAGCGTCCGCCAGACCCGTTCGACGGTCGGCTCGTCGTAGCCGCGCGCCAGGGCCTTCTCGCGGAACCAGGCGCCGACGACGGCCTGGCCGCGCTCGTGGTTGAGGCTGCGCCGCGCCGCCTCCGCCGTCGACAGCCCGCATCCGGTCATCACGTCGAGGACGCGCAGCACCTGCTCGTGGAACACGACGACGCCGAGGCTCTCGCGCAGCACCGGTTCGAGGTCGGGATGCGGGTAGTCGGGGGCGCGGGTCCCGGCGCGGGCGTCCAGGAACGGCGACACCATGTCGGAGTTGACCGGCCCGGGGCGGAACAGGGAGATGTCGATAACGAGGTCGTCGAGGTCCCACGGCTGGAGCCGGCCGATCAGCTCGCGCTGGCCGGGCGACTCGATCTGGAAGCAGCCGAGCGTGCGGGACGTGCGGATCAGCGCGTAGGTGTCGGGGTCGTCGCGCGGGACGGCCTCCAGGTCGATCTCCTCCCCCGTCACCCGGGCGACCTCGGCGACCGCGTGCGCCATCGCCGACTGCATCCGGACGCCGATGACGTCGAGTTTCAGCAGGCCCATCGCCTCGACGTCGTCCTTGTCGAACTGGCTCATCGGGAACCCGAGCGCGCTCTGCTCGACGGGCACGCGGTCGCGGAGCGTCGCGTTGGACAGCAGCACGCCGCACGGGTGCATCGCGATGTGCCGGGGCAGGCCGTCCAGCCGTTCGGCGATGCGGAACAGCACGTCCAGGCGGCCCTGCGACAGGTTGCTCTGCCGCAGTTCCGGCAGATCGCGCAGCGCGGCGCCGATCTGGCTCGCGCGGATGTGCGGGAACGCCTTGGCGATCGCGTCGATCTCCTGCGGCGGGAGCCCGACGGCGTTGCCGACGTCGCGGATCGCGCTGCGCGCCCGGTAGGTCTCCATCATCGACACGCACGCGGTGCCGTCGGCGCCGTACCGGTCGAACAGCGCCTCGTACGCTTCCAGGCGCCGCGCAGACTCGACGTCGAGGTCGATGTCGGGCAGGCCCTCGCGGCTGTCGGCGAGGAACCGCTCCATAACGAGGTCGTGCCGCAGCGGGTCGAGGTCGCCGATGCCGAGCAGGTAGTTGACCAGGCTGCCCGCGCCGGAGCCGCGGATCGCGCAGCGGATGCCGCGCGACCGGATCAGCGCGGCGGCGTCGGCGACCGTGAGGAAGTACGAGGCGAGCCCCTTGCGGGCGATCACGCCCAGCTCGTCGGCGAGCCGGACCTCCGCGCGCCGGGACCCGTCGAGGCCGCGCCGGGCCATCCCCTCCGCGCAGCGGGCGGCGAGCCGGGCATGCGGATCACCGGTCACCTCGGGCAGGTGCACCGCGTCCATCTGCAGGTCGCGGCCCGGATCAAGGACGCACCGCTCCGACAGCCGCCGGGTCTCGGCGAGCAGCGCGTCGGCCTCGTCCGGGCCGCAGGCCAGCTCCGCGACGCGGCGCATCTGCGGCGCCGACTTCAGGTAGGCGTGCCCGGTGCGGTCGTCGAGGTGCCGGCGGTCCAGCGGGACGAGCCGCCGCGTCACGTCCAGCACCTGCGCCACCGGATGGTCGGCCGGCTCCAGGTACCGGACGGCGTTGCCGAGCACCGCGGGCACCCCGGATTCCCGGGCGAGCGCGAGCATGCGCACCGCCCGGTGCCCGTCGCCCACGTCGTGGTGGTCCACGATCTCGATCACCGTCTCGGCGGTCTCCCGCCACCGCGCCAGCAGCCGGGCCGCCAGGTCGGGACGGCGCGCCGCGACGGCCCGTCCCACGTCGGAGGCGGGGCCGAGCAGGACCACGAGCCCCTCGGCGTGCGCGCCGACCATCTCCCGCGTCGTCACCGGACGCCCCCGCTCGCCCGCCGCGTGCGCCGCGGTGACGAGCCGGCACAGCGACCGCCATCCGGCGCGCCCCTCCGCCAGCACCACGACCCGCTCCCCGCCGGCGAAGCCGAGGTCGGCGCCCACGACCGCGCCGATCCCCGCGGCGTCGCACGCCTGGACGTGCCGCACCGCGCCGTACAGGCCGTCCCGGTCGGTCAGCGCGAGCGTCTCCAGGCCGAGGTCGGCCGCGCGCGCGGCCAGCGCGGCGGGCGGCGCCACGCCGTACCGGAGCGAATACGCCGAAGCGACGTGAAGGTGCACGTCAATCCCATACCCGGGATAGCAGCCAGCTGTCGGAGACCGCGTCGTAGCGCAGCTCGTAGACCCCGATCTCCCGGTCCGGGGTCGCCTCGACCCGCCAGAACTCCCGCTCGCCGGTGGCCTCGCCGTCGGGATGCTGCTCCCGCCACCAGTCGCGGGTCGTGACCCAGTGCTCCAGCACCCGCCGGACGCGGTAGAGCCGGCCACGCCAGACGAACCGGACCGGACGCCCGTCGCTCGTCCAGACGTCCACCGGGTCGCCGAACACGCGTGTCATCTGCCTCCCCCTCGTGCTCGCCGCACGGGGGAAGGAGCATGCAGCCGTTCGAACATACGTTCGCGGCCGAGTCTAGAGACCCCGCCGACCGACAAGCAAGGCGGGGTCCGGCGAGCCCGGCGCCCGGCGGCGGGAGGCGATCAGAACAGGAGGCGGATGCGGTCGGCCACGTCCGGGGCGGTGGTGACGTCGGCCATGCCGCCGCCGGGCCAGAGATAGGACCAGCCGGCGCCGACCGGGGTCGCGACGACCATGAGCTGCCGGTCCGCGCCCGGCCCGTGGACGCTCAGCACGCTCTCGCCCGGCCCCGCGAGCCGGCAGGACAGGCCGCGGGCCCGGAGCTCGTCCGCGAGGGCCGCCAGGTGCCGGCGACGCACCTCGGCGATCTCTCGTCCATCGACTACAGACACCCGCATCAGCCGCCTCAGCATGGACCGGGCCGTCCGCCGGCGACCATGGGCGATCGGACGGCGACGGTTGGTGACCGGCTCTCAGGATGACCCGAACCGGCGGGCCGCGCAGCGGAAACGCCGAGAGTGGGACGCGGGTTTTCCGGGCACCGCCTTCCGTGGAACGGAACCCGGTTCGGAACCGGAGGGAGCGTCCGTGATAGAAGCCTCTCTGAGACGGGCGTCCGGCGCCCGGCCCGGAGAAGGAGTCAGCCGATGACCGCCGTCCCCGCCGGCGACGAACCGGACGCGCCGGAAGGCGATCCGCCGGAGCGCGAGGACGCCTCGCATCGCGCCGGGCACGAGCTCGCCGGGCTGCGCGAGCGCAAGAAGCAGCGGACCAGGCTCGCGCTGATCGACGCGGCGCTCGAGCTGTTCCTCGCGCAGGGCTACGAGGCGACGACGATCGACGAGATCGTCGCGGCGGTGGAGGTGTCGCAGCGCACGTTCTTCCGCTACTTCGCCACCAAGGAGGACGTCGTCACGGGCTTCCTCGCCGAGCACGACCAGGTGCTGGAGGACGCGCTGGCGGCGCGGCCGCCGGAGGAGCGCCCGTTCACCGCGCTGTTCGAGTCGCTGCGGGTGGTGCTGCGCACCATCGCGGGGAGCGATCCGGCCGACAGCGAGCGGTTCCGCCGGGTGCGGCAGGTGATCGAGGCGACGCCGACGCTGATCTCGGCGCAGATGGCGCGGTACAAGGCCGCGGAGAGCAAGCTCGCCGAGGAGATCGCGCGGCGGGAGGGCGTCGACCCGCTCGCCGACCTGCGGCCCCGGATCGTCGTGGCGTTCTACTCGTCGGCGACGCGGGTCGCGTTCGAGGACTGCGCGCGGCAGGACATCTGGGACCCCGAGACGGTCGCGGCGCGGGTCGAGGAGGCGGTGGCGCTCGTCGAACGCACGATGCGCGACTGGGTCTGACGGAATAGCCCGCGCGGGCGCCGGGTTCGGCGTTGGCGTAGGTTCCCCGAACGGCAGGAGTGGAAATGCGCGCGATCGTCGTCTCCGCGAGCGGCGGCCCCGAGGTGCTGGTGCCCGGTGAGCGTCCCGACCCGGTGCCCGGGCCCGGGGAGGTGCTCGTCGACGTGGCGGCGAGCGGCGTCAACTTCATCGACGTGTACTACCGGACGGGCGCCTACGCGGAGTCGCTGCCGTACGTGCCGGGCGTGGAGGGCGCGGGGACGGTCGCGGCGGTCGGCGAGGGCGTCGGCGACGTCGCGGTGGGCGACCGGGTGGCCTGGTCGAACGTGCAGGGCTCGTACGCGGAGCGGGCCGTCGTCCCGGCGGACAAGCTCGTGCCGGTTCCGGACGCCGTCGGCCTGGACGACGCGGCCGCCGCGCTGCTGCAGGGCATGACGGCGCACTACCTGACGCGTTCGGTGCACGAGGTGAAGCCCGGCGACACGGTGCTGGTGCACGCGGCGGCGGGCGGGATGGGCCTGCTCCTCACCCAGGTCTCCAAGGCGGCGGGCGCGCGCGTCATCGGGACCGCCTCGACGCCCGAGAAAAAGCGGACGGCGCGGGACGCGGGCGCCGACGAGGTGCTCGACTACGACGGGTTCGCCGACCGGGTGCGGGAGCTGACCGGCGGCGAGGGCGTCGCGGTGGTGTACGACGGCGTCGGCGCGCCGACGTTCGACGGCAGCCTGGCGAGCCTGCGGCGGCGCGGCGTCCTCGCGCTGTACGGCGCGGCGGGCGGGAAGGTGCCGCCGTTCGACCCGCAGCGGCTGAACGCGGCCGGGTCGCTGTTCCTGACGCGGCCGACGCTGGCGCACTACACCGCGACCCGCGAGGAGCTGCTGGAACGCGCCGCCGACGTGTACGGCTGGATCGCGTCCGGCACGCTGGAGCTGCACATCGGGAAGCGGTACGGCCTCGCCGACGCGGCCGCCGCGCACGCCGACCTGGAGGCGCGCCGCACCACCGGGAAGCTGCTCCTCGTCCCCTGACGATCGTCCCCTAATGATGATCAGCACGGCGCCGGCTCCCCTAACCTTGCCTCCATGACGACTCAGACCGCCGACCCCCTCGATCAGGACGAGCCCCGCGTTCTCGGGCCCTACCGCCTGCTCGGCCGGCTCGGCCGCGGCGGCATGGGCACCGTGTACCTGGCCGCCGAGCCGGACGGGCGCCGGGTCGCGGTGAAGGTCGTCAACCGCGAGCTGGCCGGGGAGCCGGCGTTCCTCGCCCGGTTCCGCCGCGAGGTCACCGCCGCGCGCCGCGTCCACCGGTTCTGCACGGCGCCGGTGCTGGACGCCGAACTCGACCAGGACCCGCCGTACGTCGTCACCGAGTACATCGACGGCCCGAGCCTGGAGACCGCCGTCCGGGAGCGGGGCCCGCTGCCGCCCTCGGACCTGGAGGGCCTGGCGGTCGGGGTGGCGACGGCGCTCGCCGCGATCCACGGCGCCGGGATCGTGCACCGCGACCTCAAGCCCGCGAACGTCCTGCTGTCGTCCACCGGGCCCCGCGTCATCGACTTCGGCATCGCCCGCGCCCTCGACGCCCCCGACGGCCCGACCCGCACCGGCCAGTTCGTCGGCACCCCGTCGTACATCGCGCCCGAGGTGCTGCACGGCGGGCCGGTCGAGCAGGCGTCGGACGTGTTCGCCTGGGGCTGCGTCATCGCCTACGCCGGGACGGGCCGCCCGCCCTTCCAGGGCGAATCGGTCGCGGACACGTTCCGGCGGATCGGCGCCGAGGAGCCGATGCTCGACGGCCTCGACCCGCGGCTGCGCGCGATCGTCGCGACCGCGCTCGCCAAGGACCCGCGCCGCCGGCCGACCGCCGAGCGGCTCCTCGCCCGGCTCGTCGGCCAGGAGGAGGCGGATCCGGCGCGGACCGCGGAGACGGTCTCGGCGATCTGGCGGCGTCCGGACGGCGCCGCGCCCGTCCCGCCGCCGGCACCGGCCCCGTCGCCGGAGCCGTCGCCGTCGCCGTCGCCGTCGCCGGAGCCGGTTCCCGCGCCGGTCGCGGACGTCCCGGAGCCGCGTCCCGCCGAACCGCGCGCCGCCGTCCCGCCACCCGCGGAGGCCACCGCGTCCCCCGGTCCGGACGAGGAGACCGTCGTGGTCGACCTGCCGTTCCCGGGAGCGTGGCGGGGGCCGCGGCGCTGGCTCACCCTGCTGCGCGGGCTGCTGGTGATCCCGCACCTGCTGGTGATGCTGCTCATGTACGCCGTGCTGGTGGTCGTCATGCTGGTGAGCTGGCTGGTCATCCCGTTCACCGGCCGCTACCCGCGCGCGCTCTACGGCCTGGTCGTCGGCTGCCAGCGCTGGTCGAGCCGCGTCGTGGCGTACGCGTTCGGCCTCACCGGCGAGAAGATCCCGCCGTTCCGCACCCTGCCCCGCGCACGCCGCTCCCGCTGACCCCGCCGCCCCGCGTGCTCGCGAACCCGGCCGCCGCTTCGCGCGTCTGAAACGTCGGCGGCCACTAGGGTGCTACCCGAAACCCCCGGAAACCCCCTCCCCAGGAACTTCACACCATGACCACGCACGCAGGAGAGAACGGCGAGGCCCTGCGCCCCGAGGATCCCACCGGGCTCGGCCCCTACCGGCTGGTGGGGCGGCTCGGCCGCGGCGGCATGGGCACGGTCTACCTCGGCGAGGAGGCCGGCGGGCGGCGCGTCGCCGTCAAGGTGATCAACCGCGAGCTGGCCGGGGAGGCGCCGTTCCGCGACCGGTTCCGCCGCGAGGTGACGGCCGCGCGGCAGGTCCGCCGGTTCTGCACCGCGCCGGTGCTGGACGCCGAGCTCGATCAGGACCCGCTGTACGTGGTCACCGAGTACATCGAGGGCCCGAGCCTGGAGACCGCCGTCGCCGAGCGCGGCCCGCTGCCGGGCTCCGACCTGGAAGGGCTGGCGGTCGGGGTCGCGACGGCGCTCGCGGCGATCCATGGCGCCGGGATTGTCCACCGCGACCTCAAGCCCGCGAACGTCCTGCTGTCGTCCACCGGACCCCGGGTGATCGACTTCGGCATCGCCCGCGCCCTCGACGCCGCCGACGGCCCGACCCGCACCGGCCAGTTCGTCGGGACGCCGAACTACCTGCCGCCCGAGCTGCTGCGCGGCGAGCCGGTCACCCCCGCCTCCGACGTGTTCTCCTGGGGCTGCGTCGTCGCCTACGCCGGGACGGGCAAGGCGCCGTTCGCCGGGAACACCGTCCCGGAGATCTTCTACCGGGTCGCGCACGACGAGCCGAAGCTCGACGGCCTCGACCCGGGCCTGCGCGACATCGTCGCCGCCGCACTCGACAAGGACCCGCGGAACCGGCCGTCCGTCCAGGACCTGCTCGGCCGCCTGGTCGGCTCCGGGCGGACGCCGGACCCGGCCGTGCTCGCGCAGACCGTCCAGGCAAGCTGGCACGGCGCCGGGACGGACCCGACCGTGCAGGCGCGCCACGCTCGGCCGGGCCCGACCGCGCTGCTCGGCGCGGACGCCACCCGCCGCGACTCCCGCCCCGCCGGCGGACCGGGCGGCGCGGGCGGCGGCGGTCTCGGCGGCCTGCCGAAGCGCCCGCTGATCATCGCGGGCGCCGCCGTCGCCGCGCTGGCCGTCGTCGCGGCGGTCGTGGCGTTCACCGTGTTCGGCTCGGACGGCCCGCCGGACAAGCTCGCCACCGTGTTCAGCGACGACTTCTCCAGCCAGGACTCCGGCTGGAGCGGAGGCGCCTACACCAGCCAGTACGGCTACCAGGGCGGCAAGTACTGGCTCGACACCGACACGATCACCTCCGCGCGGTCGCGGGACGTGCCCAAGGACCCCAAGGACGTCCCGGACCCGATGCTGATGACCGTCACCGTCACCGTCTCGGAGGGCGCGCCCGACGCGCACTACGGCATGGCGTGCCGGTCGGGCGACGACGGCAAGCAGCAGTACACGTTCCTCGTCCGGCACGACGGCAAGGGCGCGACGCTCCGCAAGACCAGCGCCGCCCTCGGCTCCAAGGAGCTGGCCTCGCCCGACTCCGTCCCCGGCTTCGCCAAGAAGGGGCCGAACAAGGTGCAGGTCGCCTGCGAGGGCGAGGACGGCGGCAAGAAGGTCCGGCTGCGGCTCTGGGTGAACGGCGAGCAGGTCATCGACAGGACCGACGCCGACCAGCCGCTGCCGAACGGCGGCGCGAAGCTGCAGATCGAGCGGGGCGGCAACCAGGCCGAGCGGAGCGTCGTCGGCTTCGACGACTTCGACCTGTCCAAGATCACCGGCTGACCCGGATCACCCGCCGGCGGGCAGGTAGCCGGCGATCCAGCGGGCCAGCTCGGCGAACACCTCGCCGCGGGCGGGCTCGGCCGACAGCGTCAGGTCGTGCAGCCCGCCGCCGATCCGGACGAGGGTGACGTGCGGCCCGAGCCGGGGCGCCCACTTCGCCATGTGCGCGACGTCCAGGACGGCGTCGGCGCCGGTGACGTCCAGCGCCTTGCGGGTGGGCCGGACGCTGCGCGCCGACGCCATCACCAGGACGGGCACGTCGATGTCCAGCCCGCGGTGCGCGCGCAGCTGGCCGCGGCGGATCGCGGCGAGCCACGCCGCGCGCACCGGGAACCCCTCGATCGGCTTCCAGGCGAGGTCGAAGTCCCATTCGCCCTCGTGGTCGCGGTGGATGCTGCGCGGGTACCGGTCGCTCACCCCGGCGGGCAGCGTCGCCTTCGGGAACCGGGGCCGCAGCGCCCGCGCCAGGCCCGCGCCGATCTTGCGCATCGGCAGGGGCTCGTTGATGTCGAGGAACGGGCTGTTGAGGAACACCCCGTCGACCAGGCCCTTGCCCTTCGCCCGGTCGGCCCACAGCGCGGCGATGAGGCCGCCGGTGGAGTGCCCGTTCAGCAGCAGGGTGTCGTGCCCGTCGACGTCCCGGACGATCCGGACGGCCTCGTCGATCTCCGGGAAGTACTCCGTCAGGCTCTCGATGTAGTTCGGGGTCTGGTGCGGCCGCAGCGACCGCCCGTACTTGCGCAGGTCGAGGGCGTAGAAGTCGAAGCCGAGGCCGAGGTAGAAGTCGGCGAGGTGCGCCTGGAAGAAGTAGTCGACGAACCCGTGCAGGTACAGCACGGCCCGGCCGGACGGTTCCGCGCCGCGCCGCCGGACGAGGGTCGCCACGACCTCGCCTTCGGCGTCGCGTCCCATCGGCAGCTCGATCGCCTCGTATCCGGGACCGAGCACGTCCTCCGTCACGTCCATCGCGCCTCCTTCGCCGTACCACCGCCGTGCGGGCCATAACGCCGCCGTGCGGCCCAGTCCCACAGCGTACGGCCAGGGTGCGTCCCGTCCGGAGACCTATATTCGGACGACCGATATATGGATCGCAGTGGTCCCAAAGTCCCCTAAGGTGAGTGACGGCCCCGTCACGGGCCGCGACCCCCGCCAGCGGACACGGAACCTGGAGAGATGACCGACACCACCACCGACGACCGCTCGACCCGGCTGCGGACGGGACTGCGCCGCCGCCACATGACGATGCTCGCCATCGGCGGCGCGGTGGGCGCGGGCCTGTTCGTCGGCAGCGGCGCCGTGATCGGCACCGCCGGGCCCGCCGCCGTCATCTCCTACGCGGCGGCCGGCGTGCTGGTGCTGTGCGTGCTGCGCGCGCTCGGCGAGATGGTGGTCGCGCGGCCGGTCGCCGGGTCGCTCGCCGAGTACTCGCGCATGGCGCTCGGCCCGTTCGCCGGGTTCACGATCGGCTGGCTGTACTGGTACCTGTACGTCATCCTCGTCGGCGCGGAGGCGACGGCCGGCGCGGCGATCCTGGCCGGCTGGATCGACCTGCCGCAGTGGTTCCTCGCCGCCGCGCTGCTGGTGGTGATGACGGCGGTCAACCTCGTGTCGGTCCGCTCGTTCGGCGAGTTCGAGTTCTGGTTCGCCTCGATCAAGGTCGCCGCGATCCTGGTGTTCCTCGTGCTCGGCGTCCTCTGGGTCGCGGGCCTGTGGCCGCACTCCCCCGGCGGGCTGGACGTGCTCACCGGGCACGGCGGCTTCGCCCCGAACGGCGTCAAGGCGATCTTCACCGCGATCGTGGCGGTGATGTTCGCCTTCGGCGGCACCGAGATCGTCACGGTCGCCGCCGCCGAGAGCGCGGAACCCGGCCGCGCCGTCGCGAAGGCCACCGGCAACGTGCTGTACCGGGTCGCGCTGTTCTACGTGCTGTCCATCCTGCTCGTCGTGTCGATCCTGCCGTGGAACGACGCCAAGGTGCTGACCAGCCCGTTCGTCAGCGCCCTGGACCGGCTGGACGTGCCCGCCGCCGGCACGGTGATGCAGGCGGTGATCCTCACCGCGGTGCTGTCGGTGCTGAACTCGGCGATCTACGTCTCGTCCCGGATGCTGTACGTGCTGACCCGGGACGGCGACGCGCCCGCCGGGCTGGTGCGGCTGAACCGGCGCGGCGTCCCCGTCCGCGCGATCCTGCTCGGCACGGTGGCGGCGTGGGCCGCGGTGATCGCCTCGTACACCTCGCCCGACCAGGTCTTCAAGTTCCTGATGAACTCGATCGGGGTCATCCTGGCGTTCGTCTACCTGGCGATCATGTTCTCGCAGCTGCGGCTGCGGGCCCGGCTCCAGCGCGAGGACCCGGGCAGCCTCACCTACCGCATGTGGCTGTACCCGTACCTGTCGTGGCTGGTCGTGGCCGCGCTGCTGGCGGTGCTGGTGTCGATGGCGTTCCTGCACGCGCAGCGGTCGCAGCTGATCGCCTCGCTGGTCAGCCTCGCCGTGGTCGCCGCCTGCTACCCGCTGCGCGCCCGGTTCGGCCGCAAGCCCCCCGTCACCGTGCCCCCCACCCTCACCAAGGCCCCCTAGCCCTTGGCGCCCGGCCCGCCCGCCCTCACGCCGGCGCGCGCCCTGGCGGCGGCCCGCTAGTCCTTGCGGCCGGTCGCGGCGATGGTGACGCCGAGGCCGATCATCATCAGGCCGCCGGTGCCGCCGATCGCGGCGAGCCGGCGCGGCGACCGGGCGAACCAGCCGCGCGCGGCGCCGGCGGCGAGCCCCCAGCAGCTGTCGCACAGCAGCGCGATCACCACGAAGATCAGCCCGAACACCAGCATCTGCAGCGGCACGTGCCCGCGCCCGCGGTCCACGAACTGCGGCAGCACCGCGGCGAAGAAGACCGTCGTCTTCGGGTTGGTGGCGCCGACGACGAAGCCCTGCCACAGGTCCCGGGCGCGGCTGCGGCCGGACGCGCCGCCCGCGCCGCCGATCGCCTCGGTCAGCGACCGGCGGTGCCGGAACGCCTGAACGCCGAGGTACACCAGGTAGGCGGCGCCCGCCAGCTTCAGCGCGGTGAACACCACGACGGACCGTTCCACGATCGAGCCGATCCCGAGCGCGACGGCGGCGACCAGCGCCAGCGCGCCGATCTCGTTGCCGACGACGCTGGTCAGCGCGGTGCCGCGGCCGTGCGCGAGGGCCCGGCCGACCACGAACAGCACGGTCGGGCCGGGGATCACGATGATCGCGAGGGCCATCGCGGAGAAGGCGAGCAGTTGTCCGGTCGACATCATGGACGAACAGTACGCACCGGACTTCCCGCCCGCCCACCGGTTTTCACGCCGGTCTCACGCGGTCTCCCGCCGGCCTCACGCCGACCTCACGCCGGTCCTACGCTGCCTCGACGGTCCTACGCCGCCTCGACCCGCCAGGACGCGCCGGACGCCTCGAGGAAGCCGAGCAGGTCCGCCGGGTCGAACGCCTCGGCGGGAGTGCGGGTCCCGGCGGGCGCCCCGTCCGCGACGAGCCGCCGGGCGCCCTCGACCGCGATCACCGCGGTGGTCCCGTACGCGTCCGTCCCGGTCACCTCGCCGCGCACGGTCCGTCCGGACCGGTCGGACGCCTCCGCCACCATGAGCCACCGGGCGGCCGCGCGGGACGCCTCGTCCGGCCGCTCCGGGACGCTCTCCACGACCTCGGCGCTCAGGCTCCCGAACAGCGCGGCCACCTCGGCGCGGATCGCGCCCCGGACGCGCCGGGCCCGCACGTGGCGCGGGACGGTGACGACGCCGGGCAGCGCGAAGGAGGCGATCGCGGCCTTGTCCGGCTCGCCGGGCACGACGATCGTCCGCCCGGTGTCGTCGGCGGGCGCGGCGGCCCAGCCTCCGTCGCGGTACTCCAGCGGCACCGCGCCCTCGGCCGCCGCCATCGAACGGGCGGTGCCGCGCGACACGGCGCCGGGCCGCCGCAGGTCGGCGACCAGCAGGTCGTCGATGTCGCCGAGGCGCGCGGCGACGAGCGCGGCGACCAGGTCGCCAGGCCCGCCGTCGTCGGCCAGCCCGGGGACGACCGTCACTCCGGCGCGGCGGGCGTCCGCGTCGAACGTGTCGAGGACGTGCCGCAGGTAGCCCTGCTCCCCGGTCGTGTCGACGTAGTGGCTGCCGGCGGCGATCGCGGCCCGCACGACCGGTTCGCCCCACAGCGCGAACGGTCCCGCGCAGTTGAGCACGGCGTCGCAGTCGCGGAACGCCTCGGCGAGCGCGGCGTGGTCACCGAGCCCCGCGACCCGGAGTTCGGCGTCCTGCGCGCCGGCGCGGTCGGCGGACTCGCTGAGGCGTACCGCGTCGCGTCCCACGGCGACGGCGGCGATCCCCCTCCGGCTCGATTCGGCAAGCGCCAGGCCTCCGGTGAACCCGCTCGCTCCGTAAACGGCGATCTTCATGCTGTCTCCCTGTCGTGATGCTCTCTGCGATCACCGTAGGGAGGGCGCACGAGACTACCCATGCCTCAGGATCCAGTTGCCATGTCCATTCGTCTCGATGCTGCGTGCTTCGCGATACGTTCGGACGCATGGACGTGCTCAGCGACGCCATCTCCGCCATGCGGCTCGGGCGGCCGCACTCCTCGCGCACCGTCCTGGACGCGCCGTGGGGCGTGCGGTTCGAGCCGCAGCCGGGCGCAGGCTTCCATGTCCTGCTCAAGGGCGCCTGCTGGCTGATCCCCGCGGCGGGCGAGCCGGTCCGGCTCGGCGTCGGAGACGTCGCGTTCCTGCCGCGCGAGCTGGGCCACGGCATCGCGGACGTCCCGGACCGCCCGCTGGCCGACGCCCGCTCGCTCACCCGCCCGCAGCCGGCGGACGGCCAGGTCACGGACGACCGCACGGATGGCCGCACGGATGGCCGCACGGACGGCCGCACGGACGGCCGCACGGAGATGCTGTGCGGCGCGTACCGCCTCGACCAGACCCGGGTGCATCCGCTGCTCGCCGAGCTTCCCGACGTCGTCCACATCCCGGCGCGGATCGGCAGGCACCCGTCGCTGCGGGGCGCGATCGAGCTGCTCGGCCGCGAGCTGGACGGCGGCACGCGGCACGGCGGCGACGCCGCGCTGCCCGCCCTGCTGGACATCCTGCTGCTGTACATGGTGCGCGCCTGGTACGAGGACCGTCCGGCGGACGAGGCGACGGGCTGGGCGGCGGCGCTGCGCGATCCGGCGGTCGCCGCCGCGCTGCGGGGCGTCCACGACGAGCCGGGCCGACCGTGGACGGTCCGGTCGCTGGCCGAACGGGCGGGCCTGTCCCGTGCCGCGTTCGCGCGCCGGTTCACCGCCACGGTCGGCTCGCCTCCGCTGGCGTACGCGACGTGGTGGCGGATGACGGTCGCCGCGCGGCTGCTGCGGGACACCGACCTGCCGCTGCGGGCGGTCGCGGAGCGGGTGGGGTACGCGTCGGAGTTCGCGTTCGCGAAGGCGTTCAAGCGGGAGTTCGCGCAGGCACCGGGCCGGTTCCGGGAGGCGGCGCGGGGAGATGACCGGCCCTGGCCGGAGGAATGATCGTGACGTAGGCCACATTCGCGACATACGTTGATCGCATGTCCGCTCCCGCGTCCGCCGCGTCCGGGCCCGTCGGCGTCACCTCCGCGGACGGTCCTGCACGGGTGGCGTGGAGGCCCGTGCTGCTGCTGGCGGGGGTGCTCGGCGCGCTGCTCCTCGCGGTCGCCGCCCGCTACGGCTACCACCGCGACGAGCTGTACTTCCGGGTCGCCGGACGGCACCTGGCCTGGGGCTACCCGGACCAGCCGCCGCTGCTGCCGCTGCTGACCCGCGCCGCGACGGCGGTGTTCGGCGACACGCTCGTGGCGCTGCGCGTCCCCGCCGCCGTCTTCGCCGCGGCGGGCGTCGTGGTCGCCGCGCTGACGGCGCGCGAGATGGGCGGCGGTCGCCGCGCCCAGCTCCTCACCGCCGCCTCCTACGCGGTGTGCCCGTTCGCGGTCGCGGTGGGACACAGCTTCTACACCGCGACGCTCGACCTGCTGCTGTCGACGGCGCTGGTGTGGCTCGTGGTCAGGTGGGTGCGGACGTCCGACCAGCGGATGCTGCTCGCGGCCGGCGCGGTCGCGGCGGCGGCGCTGAACGTCAAGTACCTGGCCGGGTTCCTGCTCGCCGCGATCGTCGCGGGCCTGCTCGTCTCCGGCCCCCGGGACTTCCTCCGCCGCCCGATGTTCGCGGCCGGGGCCGCCGTGGTCGTGGCCGCGCTGCTGCCCGGGCTGGTGTGGCAGGCCCGGCACGGCTGGCCGCAGATCGACATGGCCGGGCAGATCGCCGGCAGCGGCGACTTCGCCGGACGGCCCGGCTTCGTCCCGTTCCAGATACTGATGACCGGGATCGTGCCGTCCTGGCTGTGGATCTACGGGCTGTGGCGGACGTACCGGTCGGACGCCCTGCGCCCGTTCCGCTTCCTCGGCCACGCCTACCTGCTGCTGAACGTCCTGTTCATCGCGACCGGCGGCAAGCCGTACTACCTCGCCGGGCTGTGGGCGGCGCTGTGGGCGGCCGGCGCCGTCGAGGTCGAGCGGCGCGGCGCGCCGCGCGGCTGGGGCTGGGCGGCGACCGTCCCGGCGTACGCGGTGACGGCGGCGATCAGCATCGCGCTGACGCTGCCGGTGTACCCGGTGAAGTGGCTGGCCGACACGCCGCAGCCGGTCATCAATGCCGACTCCGCCGAGACCGTCGGCTGGCCCCGCTTCGCGCGGGACGTCGCGCGCGTCTACCGGGCGCTGCCGGCGGACGAGCGCGCCAAGGCCGTGATCGTGACGGGCAACTACGGCGAGGCCGGCGCGCTCGACCGGTACGGCCCGAAGCTCGGCCTGCCCCGCGCCTACAGCGGGCACAACGGCTTCTGGTACTTCGGCCGCCCGCCCGACACCGGCGGCCCGACCATCGTCATCGGCCCTGACACCGTCGCCGACGGCGCCCGCCTGCACCGCTACTGGACGGACGTCCGCCCGGTGAGCCGCATCGACAACGGCGTCGGCCTCGATAACCAGGAACAGGGCAAACCGGTATGGGTCTGCCGCGGGCAGCGCGCCCCCTGGACGCGCCTGTGGCCCGAGTTCAAGACCCTCGGCTGACCCGGGGCGTCAGCACGGCACATGGCTCGCCTCGGCGGCGGGAGCGGCCGACGGCACCGTCCGGTCGCGGTGGTCGCGGTGGTCGCGGTGGTCGCGGTGGTCGCGGTGGTCGCGGCGGTCGCGGCGGTCCAGGGCGCCGCCCGCCAGCGCGGCCGCGAACCCGGCGGCGCCGAGCAGGGCGGCCACCCAGAGCGCGGAGGTGTATCCGAGCCCGGCCCCGATCGTCAGCCCGGCCAGGGCGGGGCCGACCGCGTTGCCGAGGTTGAAGGCCGAGACGTTCGCGGCGGACGCCATGGTCGGTGCGGCGGCCGCCCTCTCCACCACCCACACCTGCAGCGGCGGGATGGTGGCCGAGGCGACGACGCCGAAGACGGTCAGCGTCGCCACCGCCGCGATCCGGTCGTGCGAGGTCACCAGCAGCACCGCCGACAGCGCGGTCAGCCCGGCGAGCGCGGCGAGGACCGTCGGCAGCAGCGCCCGGTCGGTGTAGCGGCCGCCGAGCGGGCCGCCGACCAGCATCCCGGCGCCGAGCAGCGTCATCACGACCGGGACCGCGCCCTTGCCGAACCCGGTGACGTCGGTGAGCAGCGGCGCCACGTAGGTGACGACGGCCAGCACGGGGGCCCAGCCGAGCGCGGTGGTGGCGAGCGCCAGCCACATCCGGCCGCCGCGGAACACCGCCATCTCGTGCCGGAGCCCGCCGCTCGGGCGCGGGCCGGACGGGACGAGCAGCGTGATGCCGGCGAGCGCCACGACGCCGATCCCGGCGACCGTCCAGAAGGTGGCGCGCCAGCCGAGCTGCTGGCCGAGGAACGTGCCGAGCGGGACGCCGAGCACGTTCGCCAGGCTGATCCCGGTGAACATCAGCGCGACGGCCCGCGCGCGGCGCTCCGGCGCCACCAGCTCGGCGGCGACGACCGCGCCGACGCCGATGTAGGCGCCGTGCGCGAACGAGGCGACGATCCGCGCGGCGAGCAGGACGCCGAAGCCCGGCGCGAGCGCGGACAGCAGGTGCGCGGCGACGAACAGGCCCATCAGGCCGACGAGCATGGTCTTGCGGGGCAGCCGCGCGCCGAGCGCGGTGATCAATGGCGCGCCCACCACCACGCCGAACGCGTAGCCGGACACCAGCAGCCCGGCGGCGGGGATCGAGGTGTGGAAGTCGGACGCGAGGTCCGGCAGCAGACCGGCGATGACGAACTCGGTCGTGCCGATGCCGAAGGCGCCCAGCGCGAGGGCCAGCAGCGCGAGGGGCATGAGGAGTCTCCTCGGGTAGAGTAGGCGGCGCCTGCAACATCAAGCGCATGCATTTATTGCACGAGCATGTATTTGCAGACGCCTGCTATATCACCATGCAAGTACCTGGCGCGCAACACGAGGAGGCGTGAGCCATGTCACCCGCCGAGCCGTCCGGCGCCCCCACCGGCACGGGCGACCGCGCCCAGGGCTGGCGGACCCTCGCCGCCCTGCACGCGCGCATCGAGGACGAGATCGAGCGCGCCCTCCAGCGCCGGCACGGCCTGAGCGTCAACGAGTTCTGCGTGCTGCACCACCTCGCCGAACCGGACGGCCGGCACGTCCGGATGCAGCAGCTCGCCGACAAGCTCGTGCTCAGCCAGAGCGCGACGACCCGCCTGGTCGCCCGGCTGGAGAAGCGCGGCCTGCTCACCCGCGTGCTGTCGGAGGAGGACCGCCGCGGCATCTGCGCCGAGGCCACCCCCGAAGGGCGCGAGCTGCACGCCGAAGCCGCCCCGACGCACAACGCCGCGCTCGACGACGCGCTGGCCGCGGCGTCCCGGCTGCCGGAGCTCGCCCCGCTCGTCGCGGCGCTGGAGGGGCTGGCGAACCTGAAGGTGTGACGGCGGCCGGGGTCAGCCCGCCAGGATCTCCCAGGTCGTGCCGCGGCGGACCAGCAGGTCGTGGGTCAGGAGGCTGCCCGCCGGGACGTCCCACGCCGGGTCCGAGACGCCGTCGCCGCGGTTCTCCGCCCACACCTGGCCGACCGCCCAGCGCAGCTTGTCGACACCGTCCGGATGCCCGGTGCCCGACGCCACGAACACGTCCCGCGCGGGGGCCGCGACGACCAGGTCGCCCTCCACGTCCTGCGCGAGCTTGTCGAGGAACCCCTCGTCCAGCAGCAGCGCCGCCTCCAGGCCGCCCCGCCGCGACGGCGCGCCCATCGGGCCGGGCTCGCCGAGCGTCACCGTCACCGCCCGCACGTCCGGGTACCAGCTGAGCCCGAGCTCCGGCCGGCGGTCCCGCAGGTTGATCACCGCCTGGCGGCGCAGGTCCCCGGCCGCGACGCCGAGCTCGGCGCAGTGCCGCGGCGCCACGTGCTCGTAGCGGCGGCCCGCCACCGCCGACTCGTCGGCGATCTCCAGCGCGTAGGTGACGTACAGGTCGCCGGCGAACGCGTCGCGGACCGGCTCCTCGTCCGGCGGCAGCGGGAACTCCAGCTGGATCTCCGCCGGAACCCGCGCCTTCATCAGCGGGACGATGAGACTGGACCGCTCCTCGGTCACCGACATTCCTCCGTACTCATTGCTTCGCACGCGAGCGCAACGCTGAGGTCGTTGAGGGTCGAGCTTAGTACGGGTGCGAGAGGGGCCGGGTTGCCCCGCGTGACGTGGGTGTGATCGTGCGGCGACGGTGGGTAGTGATCACGGCGGAGGGGACGTGAACTTCTGGGAGTATCTGGACAGCCGGCGCGAGCGGCTCCAGTTCGAGACGTGGCAGCACGCCAGCATGGTGTTCCAGTGCGTGCTGGCCGCGCTGGTGCTCGGGCTGCTGATCGGGCTCGCCGTCTACCGCAGCGGACGGCTGTCCGCGGTGGCCACCAGCACCGCCGGGGTGATCTTCACGGTGCCGTCGCTGGCGCTGCTCGGCCTGCTCATCACGCCGCTCGGGCTCGGCGTGGCGCCGAGCGTCGTCGCGCTGACCCTGTACTCGCTGCTGCCGATCGTGCGGAACACGATCGTCGGGCTGGCCGGCGTCGACCGGACGCTGGTGGACGCGGCGCGCGGCATCGGGATGACCCGCACCGCGATCCTGCTGCGCGTCGAGCTGCCGCTCGCGTGGCCGGTGATCCTCACCGGCGTCCGGGTGAGCACGCAGCTCGCGATGGGGATCGGCGCGATCGCCGCGTACGTGTCCGGGCCGGGGCTCGGCGAGCAGATCTTCTCCGGGCTGGCCCGGCTGGGCGGCGCCAACGCGATCAACATGACGCTCGCCGGGACCGTCCTGATCATCATCCTGGCGCTGCTGTTCGACGGCTGCTTCGTGCTGATCGGACGGCTGACGACCCCGCGGGGCGTCCGTGTCTGACGGCGGCGCGCGGGAGGCCGGCGGCGTGCGGGAGGCCGGCGGCCCGGCGACGGCCGCCGAGGACGACGCGGGGCGCGGCGGGATCCGGCTGATCAACGTCACCAAGCGGTATCCGGGGCAGGCCACCCCCGCCGTCGACGACGTCACGATGACGATCCGCGGCGGCGAGATCGTCGTGCTGCTCGGCCCGTCCGGCAGCGGCAAGACCACGATGATGCGGCTCATCAACCGGCTGATCGAGCCGACCTCCGGGAAGATCATCGTGGCGGGGCGGGACGCGATGGGCCTCGACCCGACGGAGCTGCGCCGGCACATCGGCTACGTCATCCAGAACGCCGGGCTGTTCCCGCACATGACGGTCGCGACGAACGTCGGGCTCGTCCCGCAGATGCTGAAGTGGGACAAGAAGCGGATCGCCGAGCGCGTCGACGAGCTGCTCGAACTCGTCGACCTCGACCCCGCGCAGTACCGCGACCGGTATCCGCGCGAGCTGTCCGGCGGCCAGCAGCAGCGCGTCGGCGTCGCGCGCGCGCTCGGCGCTGACCCGCCCGCCATGCTGATGGACGAGCCCTTCGGCGCCCTCGACCCGATCACCCGCGGGAACCTGCAGGACTCGCTGCTGCGGCTCCAGGAGGAGCTCGGCAAGACGATCGTGTTCGTCACGCACGACATCGACGAGGCGCTCAAGCTCGGCGACCGCATCGCGATCCTCGACAAGGGCTCGCGGGTCGCGCAGTACGCGACGCCGCAGGAGATCCTGCTGAACCCGGCCGACGCGTACGTCGAGCAGTTCCTCGGCGGCGGGCAGGCGATGCGGCTGCTGCAGTTCAGCCGGGTCGCCGACGTCCCGCTGCAGGACGTGCCGCGGGCGCGGACCGGCGACGACGCGGCGGAGGTCCGGCGCCGGATCGAGGAAAGCGAGATCGGCTTCGCGATCGTCCTGGACGAGCGGGACCGTCCCGTCCGGTGGGCGCACCCCGAGGACGTGGAGGGCGTCACCGGGCCGATCGGCGAGCGCGGCATGGCCGTCGCGCCGCCGATCCGGGCCCGCGACACCCTCCAGCAGGCGCTCGAGTCGCTGATCCAGATCGAGCACGAGTGGGTGCCGGTCGTCGGGCCGCGCGGCGTCTACCGCGGCACGGTCACCCTCGGCACCCTGCAGAACGCGATCAAGGACATGAAGGACCGCGCGCGGACCCGGCGGCGGCCGTCGTGAGCGGCCCGCCGCCCGCCGCCGCGGCGCCGTCCGGGGAGGCGCCAGCGGAGAACCCGAGCGCCGCCGGCGAGCCGCGCGAGTCGCTGCACACGCCGACCGGGCGGTCCTGGCGGTCGTGGCTGGAGCCGATCGCGATCGTCCTGATCGGCGCCGCGTGGCTGCTGTACGTGGAGAACTCGAACCTCGACAGCATCGCCCGGCGCAGCCTCGCGACGCGCTACGTCGGGCAGAAGACGTGGGAGCACATCGAGCTGACCGTCGTGTCGACGCTCGCCGTCCTGGTGATCGCGATCCCGCTCGGCGTCCTGCTGAGCCGCTCGTGGGCACGTCCGGCGACGCCGTTCGTGCTGGCGGTCGCCAACATCGGGCAGTCCGCGCCCGCGATCGGCGTGGTCGTGCTGCTCGCCGTGATCTGGGGCATCGGCTTCTGGACGGCCGTCGTCGCGCTCGTCGCCTACGGGGTGCTGCCGGCGCTCCGCAACACCATGGTCGGCCTCCAGCAGGTCGACCCGACCCTCACCGACGCGGGGCGCGGCATCGGGATGTCGCCGGGCACGGTGCTGCGCCGCGTCGAGCTGCCCCTCGCCGTGCCGGTCATCCTCGCCGGGATCCGCACCACGCTCGTGCTCATGGTCGGGACGGCCAGCATCGCCGCGTTCATCAGCGGCGGCGGCCTCGGCGACCTCATCACCAGCGGCGTCAGCACGCAGCGCACCCCGGTGCTGCTGACCGGCTGCGTCCTCATCGCGCTGCTCGCGCTGCTCATCGACTGGCTCGGCGGGATGGCGACCCGGCTGCTGGCGCCGAAGGGGCTGTGATGCGGCGGCGGCTCCTCGCGGCGGCGCTGGCGCCGGTGCTCGCGCTCGCCGGGTGCGGGCTCAAGCCGGCGTCGGCGTTCATCCCGCACATCGAGCCCGCCGGCATCCGCCCCATCCCGGACCTGAAGGACGCGACGATCCGCGTCACCTCGAAGGAGTTCACCGAGCAGATCATCCTCGGCAAGATCGCGGTGCTGGCGCTCACCGCCGCCGGCGCGAACGCGGTCGACCACACCAACGTGCAGGGCAGCGTCACCGCCCGCAAGTCCATCACCAGCGGCGACAACGACCTCGCCTGGGAGTACACCGGCACCGGCTGGATCACCTACCTCGGGCAGGAGAACCCGATCCCGGACCCGCAGAAGCAGTTCGAGGCCGTCCGCGACCTGGACATGAAACGCAACCACATCGCATGGCTGGCGCCTCCGGCGCCGCTCAACAACACCTATGCGATGGCCGTCACGACCGCGAACCAGAAACGGTTCGGGCTCACCGACCTGTCCGACATGGCGAAAGTGCCGGCGGGGCAGCGGACGTTCTGCGTCGACCCCGAATTCTTCGCCCGCAACGACGGGTTGCGCGGAATGCTCAAGGCGTACGGGCTGTCCTACGGGTCGAGCGTCCCCGCCACGAACGTGCGGCAGATGTCGTCGGGCGTCGTCTACAACGCGACGTCGAGCGGGAAATGCACCTTCGGCGAGGTGTTCACCACCGACGGCCGCATCCAGGCTCTTCACCTGCACGTTCTGGGCGACAGCAAGCACTTCTTCCCGAACTACAACCCGGCCATCACCGTCCGCGACTCGGTGCTGCGCGCGCATCCCGAACTCACCGGCCTCTTCGCGAAGATCAGCCCGAGACTGACGACGACCGTCATGCGGAACCTCAACAGCAAGGTCGACGTGAACGGCGACGACCCGGTGCTCGTCGCCCGCGACTGGATGCGCGAACAGGGACTCGTCAAATGACCGGTGCGCCGCCCGGCGGCACCACGGGCAGATCGCCCGGCGCGCCCTTCTCGATGAGCCGCCACACGGCGTCGGTGTCGAGATGCTCCTCGACGAGATCGCCGAGCGCGTCGAAGGTCGCCTCCCGCAACGCGGCGAACCCGACGTCCGGCGCCGGAGTGAAATCGCGCCCGGCCGTTTCCGCGACGTCCTTCAGGAACGCCCGCCGGAATCCGTCGTTCTCCATGGCGCCATGCCACGTCGTCCCCCAGACGGCGCCCACACGGCACCCGTCGAGAAAAGGCTCGCCGCCTTCCACGGACACGATGCCGTGGTGGATCTCGTAGGCGTCGACGTTCTCGCCATAGGCGCTTCCTCGCGGCCGTCCGAGCGTCTTGTCGCTCTCGAAAACGGCCCTCGCGGGGAGCAGGCCGAGCCCTTCGACGAGCCCGGCCCCTGATTCCACGCGGTCCTCGATCTCCTTCGCGAGCATCTGGTGACCGCCGCAGATGCCGAGCACCGGACGCCCTTCCCGGGCCCGCCGCACGATCTCGTCCGCCATTCCGCGCTCGCGCAGCCACGCCAGGTCGCTGACCGTCGCCCGCGTCCCCGGCAGCACGACGAGATCGGCCTCCGCGAGGTCCCCGGCGCTGGCCGCATAGCGCACCACGACGCCCGGCTCGCACGCCAGCGCGTCCATGTCGGTGAAATTCGAGATGCGCGGGAACCGCACGACCGCGATCCGCAGCGTCTGCCTCCCGAAAGGCGCGGCGGCGTCCGGACGCGGCGCGTCCAGGGCGAGCGTGTCCTCGGAATCCAGGTAAAGCCCGAGCGTCCACGGCAGCACGCCCAGCACGGGACGCCCGGTGAGCCGCCGCAACTGCTCGAGCCCCGGCTCCAGCAATTCCTTCGCGCCCCGGAACTTGTTGATGACGAAACCCGCGATGAGCGCCTGGTCGGCCGGCTCCAGCAGCGCGACCGTCCCGAACAACGACGCGAACACTCCGCCCCGGTCGATGTCCCCGACCACGACGACCGGCAGGTCCGCCATTCTCGCGAGCCCCATGTTGACGATGTCCCCGGCCCGCAGGTTGATCTCCGCCGGGCTTCCCGCGCCCTCGCAGACCACCACCTCGTACTCGCTCCGGAGCTCGTCCAGGCTCTCCTTCACGACGCCGCGCAGCCATTCCTTGTGGTCGCCGTACTGGAGCGCGTCCACCTCGGCGACCGGCCTGCCCAGCACCACGACCTGGCTGCGCCGGTCGCTGCCCGGCTTCAGCAGCACCGGGTTCATCACCGCGCGCGGCTCCACCCCGGCCGCCTGCGCCTGCATGTACTGCGCCCGCCCGATCTCGGCGCCGTCCGCCGTCACCATCGAATTCAGCGACATGTTCTGCGCCTTGAACGGCGCCACCTTCACGCCCCGCCGCGCCAGCCACCGGCACAACCCGGCGGTCACCACGCTCTTCCCCGCGTCGGACGTCGTCCCCGCGACCAGCAGACCGCCGCTCACCGCAGCCCCCACACCAGCGCCGCCGCCGCGAACGTCACGGCCGCCGACAACCGCACCGCCCTGCCTATATCGCGGACCTCGGGAGCCCGCCCGTCGCCCATTTCCGGCCGATGCTCCACCGCGCCTCCGTACGAATTCGTCCCGCCCAGCCTCACACCCAGCGCCCCCGCGAACGCGGCCTCGCACCGTCCCGCATTTGGGCTCGGATGATTGCCGCCGTCCCGCCTGAGAACCCGCCAGGCGTCCCGTCCCGAGCAAAGGACGACGAGCATTCCGGTCAGCCTCGCCGGAACCCAGTTCGCCACATCGTCCAACCGCGCCGCCGCCCACCCGAACCGCTCATAGCGCGGATTCCGGTAGCCGACCATCGCGTCCAGAGTGTTGACGGCCCGATACGCCAGCAGCCCCGGAACACCGCCCACGGCCCCCCAGACCAACGGGGCGATGGCCGCATCCGACGTGTTCTCCGCCACCGATTCCACGGTCGCCCGCGCCAATGCCGCCTCGTCCAATCCCTTGGGATCCCGCGCGCACAAATGCGAAAGCCGCCCCCGCGCGGCCTCCAGATCGCCGTCCTCCAGAACCCGCTCCATGGCGAGCCCCTCACGACCCAAAGACGTCCCGCCCAGAACAGCCCACGTCGCGGCCGCCGTGAGCACGACCCTCAAAGGCCCCCGCGCCACCCGCTCCAGCAGAACCCCCGAAGCCACGGCACCGCCCACCAGAACCCCGGCATAAACAACGCCCGCCGCCCGCGAATCCCGATAAACGACCCGCTCGAACCTCGACGCCAGCCGCCCGAACCCCGCGACCGGATGCCCCCTCCGCGGATCCCCCAGAAGCGCGTCCAGCGCCACCCCAAGAACCAGCCCCTCAGCAGAGCCGCGCATCAAGCTCATCCCAGTGACGCTCCAACCAGTCCTGCGCCCGCCGGATCCGCGGGCCCGCCCCACCCTGCCAGATCCGCGCCCAGCCACCGCCTCCGGCCGCCCTCGCCCGCATCGCCTCGTACGACCGCTCGAACCGCACCCGCGCCGCCGGCAGCACCTCCCGCCGCCGCTCCCGGTCCAGCCCGTACGCGTCGCAGAAGATCCGCACCCGGCGCGCGACGTCCGCCCCGTAGAGCAGCGCGTCCCGGTCCGCCGGATCGGCGATCGGCGCCCAGTGCCGCAGCGCCGTCACCACGTCGTACAGCCGCGTCGTCGGCCGCGCCAGATCGAAGTCGATCAACGCCGCCGGCGTCCCGTCCCGGAACACCACGTTCTCCGGCGTCACATCGCAGTGCCCGATCAGCTCCGGAGGCCCGTCCAGATTGGACGCCTCCCGATCCCAGCCGTCCTCGGGCACCCCGTACGAGACCACCGCCTCGTGATACCGCCGCAGCAGCACCGCGACGCCCCGCAGCGCGTCCTCCGACACCGCGTACTCCGGCAGCGGCCGGTGCGGGACGTCCCCCGGCACCCAGCTGAGGATCTCCCGCCCGCGCCCGTCCACCCCGAGCACCCGCGGCGCCCCGTCGAACCCGGCCCCTCCAGGTGCCGCAGCAGCCCGTGCACCGCCGCGCTGTGCGCCCGAAGCGGCCTGCGCACCGTGTCCCCCACCCGCACCACGCCCTCCGTCACGTCCCCGCCGGAGAGCGGCACCTCACTGTCCACCGCCACAGCACCCCAAGATATGACCCTTCGCCCACCGCCCCGTCCCGACGCGTCCCCTGGTGGCACCGTTATGGATGTGGAGCCGGAGGACGCTCAGCCTTACACTGTGTCCCGGCGTCCCGCCGGGCCGCCGAGCGCCCGTAGCTCAGCTGGATAGAGCATCGGTCTTCTAAACCGACGGTCGCGGGTTCGAATCCTGCCGGGCGCGCCACCCCTGACCAGCACACACGCACTCACCGGTCAGTCCGGGGCTGCGACGCATGTGCCCGTGCCCCGGGCCAAGCGCGCTCGGCGGGTACCGCTGAAGAGTGGTTTGCGGGCCGGCGTTCGGGTGGCGCCGATTCACTCCCGGCGTCCTGGCCATCAAGGGCCCCTCGGTCTTCCCCGGCTGCCTGCGCCCCGGCCCCGACGGCCCCGTCCGCGACCCGACCGGAAAGATCTTCGACGGATGGCTGATGACCGGCGATCTCGGTCGCGTCGACACCGACGGCTACGTCAACCTCACCGGCCGAGCCAAGGACCTCATCATCCGCGGCGGCCACAACATCGACCCCCGCCCCATCGAGGAGTCGCTGCTGACGCACAGCGACGTGCGCGCCGCAGCGGTGATCGGCGCACCCGACCCCCACGCCGGTGAGGTCCCCGTCGCCTACCTCGTACTGGAGCCCGGCGCTACGGCCGCCACCGCCCAGCTGCACCAGTGGGCCCGCGAGGACGCTCCCGAACCCGCAGCGGCGCCCTGCTCGGTCCACGTGGTCGACACCCTGCCCACCACCCAGGTCGGCAAGATTACAAACCAGAACTGGTCCTGGACTCCATCCGACGAATCGTCCACCACGAACCCAGTCACGTCGAAGCCCCTCCGTCCCCCGTCGGTGAAACGAAGCCGCTGTCGTTCCAGGTGCTGCCGCAACAAGACGTTCACGGTTCTGACGAGCCCCGAGGGCTGTCATCTCACTGGCGGTGTGTTTGTCGAGGGTGACCTGGGGTTCACCCGCCTCCGACATACCCGATGTCGAAATGACATCTACCGAGGTCGACCACTTCACCGGCCAGCGCCCGAGTCGCTCCGCTGCGGCTCGGGTTGCGGGTGGGCGCCATTGGTCATCGTCGTGCTCCTGGCTTCACGCCCCGGCTCAAGCTCAGCCGCGGTCCGGGCGAGGTTGACCGCTCGGCGGTCGATGTCCGGGACGGAGACCCGGCGGATTTCACGGTTTGACCGGATGGGCCGGCAGGCCGCGATAAGGGAGCGGCTCGCTGTAGACGAGGTTGGTGGTGGTGGTGCCGAGTTCCAGCAGCTCGTCCACGACCTTCTCGAGATGCCCCATGGAGGTCGCGGCGATCTTCAGCACGTAGCAGTCTTCGCCGGTGGTCCGCAGGCATTCGAGGATCTCCTCGCGCTCCTGGAGGAGGTGGTGCAGCGGGGTGTGCCGGTTGCCTGGATACTTCAGGCGCACGACGGCCAACACCGGCAGCCCGGCCTTGGCCATGTCGACGCGGGCGTGGTAGCCGGTGATGACGCCCGCCGACTCCATCCGCCTGACCCGCTCGGTGGTGGCCGAGGCGCTGAGGCTGACCCGCTTTCCCAGCTCGGTGAGGGGGATGCGGCCGTCGCGCTGCAACTCGGTGAGGATCGCCCAGTCGGTCTCATCAAGATTCTCGGTCACAAGGCCAAAATACCGTCAGATCCACGGCCGGAACGCGGCTACGCCGGGCTGACTCCCTTCAGGCAGGCCCGATCGGCTGGATAGCCTGACCTCGTGAAACTTGGAGTCAACGTCCCGAACTTCGGGCCCGGCACTGATCCGGAGAGGCTGCGCGGCTGGGCTCAGACCGTTGAGGGGCTCGGCTTCGACCTGCTGATGGTCTCCGACCACGTCGCGGTCACGCCCGATGTCGCCGAGCAGTACCCGGCCCCCTTCTACGAACCCTTCACCACGCTGTCGTGGCTCGCGGGCGTCACTCACCGGGTACGGCTGGGGACGACGGTGTTGGTCGCTCCCTACCGGCATCCGCTGCTGGTCGCCCGCATGGCCGCCAACCTCGACCGGC
Organism: Actinomadura sp. NPDC048394; assembly: GCF_040651755.1. NCBI lineage: Bacteria > Bacillati > Actinomycetota > Actinomycetes > Streptosporangiales > Thermomonosporaceae > Actinomadura > Actinomadura sp. NPDC048394. The sequence continues at coordinate 33,738 of NZ_JBEZJL010000085.1, forward strand.
TCAGCGGCGGACGGCTGGTCCTCGGCGTGGGCGTCGGCTGGGCACGGCAGGAGTTCGAAGCGCTCGGCGTCCCCTTCGAAGACCGCGGCAGGCTCACCGACGAGCACCTCCGCGTCCTCAGGTCCGCCTGGAACGACGCCGACGACTACCGGAGCGGCCAGATCCCCATCTGGGTGGGCGGCAGCAGCGACGCCGCGCTCCGCCGCGCCGTGCTCCTCGGGGACGCGTGGCACCCGCTCCGCTTCACCATGCCCTGGCTCGACGAGGCGGTGGAGCGGCTCAGGACGATCGCCGCAGCCGAAGGCCGCCCGACTCCGCCCCTGGCTCCCCGCATCGTGCTGCGCCTCACCGCCGAACCCCTCGCCGAACGCCGCGCGGGCGAAGGGACGATCGACCAGGTGATGGCCGACCTGGAGCACCTGCGCATGCTGGGCGCCGAGAGCGTCCTGCTCGACCCTTACCTCGGCGACCCCGATGAGACCCGCCGCCCCGAAGCCGCGTGGCAGGCCCTCGCCACCGTGGCCGCCCACCACAAGGAGCACCCATGACACCCGACGAAGAACGCCTGCTGCGCAGGGCCATCGACCTCGCCGCCACGTCCCGCGCCGCCGGCCACGCCCCCTACGGATCGCTGCTGGCAGGTCCTGATGGCGCCATCCTCATCGAGGAGCACAACACGGTGCGCGCCGACCGGGACATCAGCGCCCACCCCGAGATGAAGCTGGCCCGCTGGGCGGCCCGCGAGCTCGATCCGGCCACCGCCGCCACCACCACGATGTTCACCAGCTGCCAACCCTGCGGCATGTGCACCGGCGCCATCGACCGCTCGGGCCTGGGCCGGGTCGTTTACGCCCTCTCCGCCGAGCAGCACGCCGAACTCAACCCGAAGGGCGGCTTTCCCCACGTCCCCCAGGATGGGCCCGCCCTCTTCAATGAGGCCCGAATCCCGATCGACGGCTACTACACCTGACACAGCCCTGCATGGTGTGCCAGTGGAATGGACGCAGGGCGACAGGCAGGCCTTCGATCCGAGCCGCACATTCAACTCATTCCCTGCCGCATCTGCATGAGCCCGAGGATCTGGTGAGCTGTTTTCGGCCGGTCCCAAGACACCAATTGACGGGTGCCAACTCCCAGCCACGTTCGCTCGTTATTTGCTCGTATGTCGCCAACACCCACCGACCTGCGCGGCCAGCCCACATCATCACCCCGTTCAGGAAGTGTCCTTTCTGAACGCGCCCCGCCGCGCCCGGTTCAGCTACACACGGATCCACCCGCACGTGCTCGCGGCAGCATCCTCACCGTGGGGCGTGCGAACAGAGCCTGGGCCCCTGGCTAGCCGCCGCCGGCAACGAGACCGCCCACCTGCCCGACCTGCACCCAAGGCCGCGCTCCGGCCACACCGGGGTGGGTCGCCTGGCCTGGCATTTCACGCTGGTTTGTGGCAGACGACCTCGAGCATGACGTCGTCCGGTCCCAGCCAGAAGGTCGCGAAATAGTTCGGACCGTACTGGGGGAAGGCCTGCGGGCCCTCCAATACCGTCGCACCACGCTGTACCGCCCAGTCATGGGCGGCGTGGACTTCGGCACGTGTCTTGACCATGAAGGCCAGGTGCTGAAGTCCTGGGCGGTGACGGGAGTAGCCGCCCGGCTCGACAGCCGGATAGAAGAAGAGATACGTCCCGATCTTGCCCTGTGCAGGAGCGAAGGCGAACTCGTCATCCCGGTCATGGACAAGCTCGAAACCAAGCCGGGGCAGCAGGGCGCCGTAGTAAGCCCGCGCATCCGCCAGGTCGGAAACGTTCACACCAAGGTGTCCGAGCGGCATGGGCTGATCATAGGGAGCCGCCGCGCCGCAGCGTTCCCCGGATCTGCCCGACCGTCATCTGGTGTCGCGGTTACCGCAGGTGGGCGTTGCCTCGTGCGGTCCACACCGCCAGTGCCGAGACCAGAGCGGCGGCGCCGCCGATCCACAGCACGCCCGGCAGGCCCAGCGAGTCGAGGATGACGCCGCCGACCAGCGCGCCCAGGCCGATCGACAGGTTGAACACCGCGACCCACAGCGCGGAGGCCGCCTCGACCGCGCGCGGCGCGGCCTTGATCATCCAGGTCTGCAGTCCGACCGACACCCCGCCGTAGGCCAGGCCCCACACGATCAGCAGCGCGATGCCGCCGACCGTGCCCCGGCCCAGCAGCAGGAACAGCGGCATCGCGACGGCCAGGGTCAGGGTGATCACCTGCACGGTGCGGTGCGTCCGGCGGGCCAGTGCCGCGCCGGCGGCGAAGTTGCCGGCCATGCCCGCGACGCCGAACCCGAACAGCAGCGGCCCGACCAGCCGCGCGTCGATCCCGGACAGTCGCTGCAGGGCCGGGCTGACGAAGGTGTAGGCCACGAAATGACCGGTCACCAGGAGGAAGGTGGCCAGGATGCCGACCCGGACGCCGGGGTCGCGCAGCTGCCGGGCCAGCAGGCGCGGGCTCATCACCTGGGACGCGGCCAGCGGCGGCAGCACGGTCAGCAGTGCGGCCAGCGCGACCAGCGCCAGCGCGCTGAGCGTCGTGAACGCGATCCGCCACCCGGTCAGCCCGCCGATCACCGTGCCGATCGGCACGCCGAACACGTTCGCCGCGCCGACCCCGCCGAAGATGATCGCGGTGGCGCGCGGCACGTGCGTCTGGTTCACCAGCCGGACGGCCAGCCCGCCGGCGACCGCCCAGAACCCGCCGATCGCGACCCCGACCAGCACCCGGGACGACACCAGTACGGCGAAGTCCGGTGCTAGTGCGGACGCCAGGTTGGCGAGCGTCATCAATCCCATCAGGCCGAGGAGCAGCAGCCGCCGGTCCAGCCGGCCGACCAGTGCCGGGACCACCGGGGCGGCGATCGCCGCGACGAGGCTGGGCACGGTCACCATCAGTCCGGCGGTGCCTTCGGACACCCGCAGCGCGGAGCCCACGTCGGTGAGCAGTCCGATGGGCAGTTGTTCGGCGGTGACCAGCAAGAACGTGCCCAGCGCCACGGCGGCCACGGCCGCCCAGCGGCTTGGTTCCGGCTCCTGCCGGACGTCCCGGGCAGTCTGCTCGGTGGTCGTCACGTCTACCTCCATACGCCATTCATTTGAGAGCGATCGCTCCCATACGGTGTCGGACCCTAATATGGGAGCGATCGCTCCACAAGTCGGTTAGGGTGGGCGCATGGCACGACCTCGGCAGTTCGACGAGCGGGAGGCGGTCGCCCAGGCGACCGGCCTGTTCTGGCGTCGCGGCTACAACGCCACCTCGGTCCGCGACCTGGGCGCCGAACTCCACCTCACGCCCAGCAGCCTCTACCGGACGTTCGAGGACAAGCACACGCTGTTCCTGCGCGCCCTCGACCACTACCGCGCCACCGAGTCCGCCCAGGCCAGGGAACGGCTGGCGACCGCCGGCCGGCCGGTCCGCGACGCGCTACGGGACTGGCTGCTGTGGCTGGTGGGCTGCACCGCCGACGCCGAACCCGGCCCAGGCTGCCTGGTGGTGAACACCGCCACCGAACTGGGCACCACGGACACCGAGGTCAGCGCGCGGACCGAGGCGGCCTTCGAGGTCACCCGGTCGGCACTGCGGGCACTGCTGGATCAGGGACGCCGCGACGGCGAACTGCCCACCGACCTCGACCTCGACGCCGCCGTGGAACTGCTGTTCACCACGGTGCTCGGACTGCGGGTCCGGGAACGCGCCGGACATGATCCGCAGCGGCTGGCCACCGCGATCGACTTCGCCATCCGCGCCCTGGGCCCCGCGCCGGCGGAGCCGGTCCGTCCAGCACGTTGAGCGTGTCCGAAGTCCCGGCTTCTCGCGGCTCGGGCTCGTCCGGGCTGGCCGGGGCTGCCACGGTGAGCGCTTCGCAGCGGGTTCGACGCTGAACGCGGTGGTGTTCGCGTGCGAGGTGGCAGCCCCTAGGTCGCGTCGTCAGTGCGGGCGGGGGCGGGCGGTGAGCAGGAAGGTGGCGGCGACGGCCGTCCCGAACAGTACTTGGACGACCAGGAGCGGCCCGAGCACGGCGGGGCGGCCCGCCAGCGCCGCCAGGAGAGACGCGCAGCCGAGTAAGGCCAGGTCCGCGCCGGTCAGCGCCCAGATGACCGGACCCGTGTGGGCGTCCTCGATGATCCAGGTCAGCGCGCCCGGATCCATGACGACCGCCGCGGTCGCCACGTTGCCGGTCCGTGCCGACGCCTCCAGGATGCGGTGCGCGGGGATGCGTTCGAGCGCCGTCCACGCCCGCCGGGCCAGCGCGGCCGCCGCGACGGCGCACGCGCTCGCGGCGGCGGTCGTCACCGCCGGCGACGGCGTCGCAACACCGTGGACCGCCCCGAGCACCGCGAGGACTACCACGACGACGATCGCCGCCACCAGCCACCCGTCCCAGGCGGAGGACGCCTGCGCCAGGACGGCGGCCGCCATCCCCCGGCGGACGCCAACGTTCCCAGCACCACCGCGGCGAGCAGCCGGAGCGCCGGTTTTCCTGGGACGCCGGTCGCCGACGGCAGGCCTAGCGCGACCACCAGCCCGGCGAGCACCGACACCACTCCGAGGACCATGACCGTCCTGCGCAGCACACGGCGACGCGGCAACGGCGACAGCACCAGCCACGCCGCGTCCGCCGCGGACGTGGCGACCAGGCCGAACGCCCGTGCCAGCGCGAGGTATCCCGCATACGCCAGCGCGACCAGCGCGATGCCGGCGCCCGCCGGGGCGCCTCGACCTGCCGAGGGACGCTCGCCAGCGCCGCGGCCCCGGCAGGGGCGAGCAGCAGCAGTGCCATTGCCGCACCGAGTACCGTGTACCGGTCCGACCAGGTCTTCACGCCGCCTCCAGCATCATCGGACGGGCGCCGGTGGCCTCGACGAGCGGAAGGTCGTGGGTGGTCATCACGACCCTGCCGCCGTCCGCCGCGATCCGGTCACGGCCGCCGCGAGGAGCTCCCGGAACGCCGGGTCCAGGCCGCATCGACCCGCATCCGCGCGCCGCCGTGCATCGCCGGCATCATCTCCAGATGCTCGCGGACGGTCAGCCCCGAATACCGGACCGGCTCGTCGGCGGCGCACGCGACGTCGCGCCAGAACCACGCCGCGTCCACCGGCCGCCGCCCGAACACCCGGATGTCGCCGGACACCCCGGCTTGCAGCCCCGCCAGGCAGCGCAGCAACGTCGACTTGTCCGACCCGTTCTCCCCGAGCACGGCCACGACGTCGCCCTGGTCCACGCGGAGGCCGACCCCGACCAGGACCGGCCCGCCGCCCAGGTCGAGCCGCACGTCGGCGGCCTCGATGACCGGTTCGCCCGTCCGCCGCGCGTGCCGTTTCGGCCTCGTGCGCCCACGGTCATTCCGAGGACCGTCGCGGGTCCGTGCGCCAGTCCTCGGCGAGCAGGCCGAGGACGGTCTGGTCGGCGAACGCGCCGTAGGCCCAGGCCGCCTGCCGGAGGGTTCCCTCCACCGCGAATCCGACCGACTCCGCGGCCGCCAGCATCGCGGTGTTGTCGGCGAGCGTCTCCATCTGGAGCCGGTGCAGGCCGCACACGACGAAGCCGTAATGGCATAGGACCCGCACCACGTCGGTGCCCAGCCCGCGGCCCCGGAACGCCGGACGCAGCGCCAGGCCCAGGTGAGCCGAACGGTTGTGGGCGTCGATCCCCCACAGCAGCGCCTCCCCGCCAGTTCCCCCTACTCCGACTCCACCACCGAGAAGAACGCCACATCGTCGGCGGGACCGGACACCGCGTACGGCGACGCGGTGGACCCGGGCGGAACCGGCCGCCAGGGCCGGGAGTCGGCGCGCGAGCGGACCGGCACATCGTCGTACAGATCGGCCTGCAGTACCGGAACGTCCTCGTCGTGCCGGGCCCGCAGCCCGACCAGGTCACCTTTGATCACGCGATCCTCCCGGTGCTCATCGACGAATTCCAAGGGTGCCGCTGCACCGCCTCGTGCGTGGGTTCGCAGTGGTTGAGGGAACGGCAGGAGCGGATGCGGGCGCCGGTGGCGCGGTGCGGCGTCGGCAGCGTCTCGGTCCGGCGCAGGCTCATCGTCCCCGCGGGGACGATGACCGGGTGCTGGTGGATCACGGCGAACCCGGTGTCGAAGCATCCACCACGCAGCGGACGGTTTCACCCTTGAGCTTGGCCACCGCGCAGGTGATCTGGACGACGGTGTCGCCGTGCACCTGCCACGCAACGGTCTCCGACTGGATCCCCGGCCGGGACGCGTAGTTCGCGGGGAACAGCGCCCACAGCACCGCGAGCGGAAGGACCAGCGCCGCGACGATGACGGAGCCAGCTGGTCCGGGACCTCGCCGGCGCCGTCCGCGCGGTGCCGGTGCGGTGCTCGCGGGCATGAGCACAGTTCTCGTCCGATGGCGGTGACCGTTGGTGATCATTGTCCGGGTGGTCCCCCGGCCTGCCGCATCGGGTGGCGTTCCAGCTTTCCGTGCCCGCATCGGCGAACGCGCCCAGCGGGCGCCGCCAGAAACGCAGGATGTCCTCGACGCCGAGCTCGGTCCAAGTGCCGCCGACCAGCCCCTGGTCGAAACGGCCGCCCTCCCGGACGGGCACCGGGGAGTCGAGTGAGATGACCGCCCAGCCGCCGGGCCGCAGCACGCGGGCGAACGATGCCAGCGCCAGCCGGTCATAAGCGTCACGGGTACGGCGGGTTAACTGCCTGGGGTTTGATGAAACCCGTGTTGCAACCCAATTCGCTGCCCGAGCACGACTTGCCCGCTTCCAGCGAACCCCAAGGATCTGCGCGACCGCGGCCTCGAGGTTGCAGTAATGGATCTTGCCGAACGGTTCACCAGCACCTCGAACGCGTGGACATGCCTCGAAGAACGCCTCCTGCTCACCGGGCATGAACACCCTTCACCACACTGATATGCGGGTCGCAGGAACGCCTCCGTGGGTTACTGTTCCGCCATGCAGCTCGCCATAGCTCTCGCTGCCTTGGCCCTAAGCATTGCGTCGCTGATCTGGCAGGTCTGGACCTGGCAACGGTCCCGCCATCGAGTAGTGATCACAAGGACCGGCGACCACGTCACGGTGCGAAACCTGGGCCGCTCCGCGGTCAACGTGGATTCCGTGCAGTTCATTGACGCAGATCACATCGCATGGCCGGAGACCAACATACGAGGTCATAAACAGTTCGTGGTCCGACCGTACCTCTTCGAGCGAGGCCCGCAACTACCGCATCGCCTTGAACCTCAAAGCTCTGCTACGTGGCAGCTTGGAGTCTACAACCCATATGTCAGCACTTCCGACGACCCTATTGACGTTCCACCGGATCTGGAGCTCCCAAAGAAGCAGCGAAAGCGACTAGAGGCTCGAGCCAGTGGCTGGCCCCATCACTGGGAATGCATCGCGACATTGGCCACCGGCGAGAGGTTCCATGTGAAGAGTCAATAGACGATCACCCCGATCGGACATGCCCCGCATCACATGCGAGATACACGTGATGTACAGGGTCCACCATCGGCCGAAACAACACGAATTGCCACAACATCTTCGATAGGCACGTCGAGCGGCCTCGAAGAGTTCGGCTTAGCGTCGCCTAAACTCGTTCTGAGGAGGACCCACCGGCTATGCCAGGCGTCCCACGGATCAGACTTCAGGTCGATGCGCGACAGGCCGGCGCCTGAGAATGATGGCGGCATGACACGGCGCAGACGAGATGGAAGCCCCTTCCTGCGGCTGGCTGGGTGGCCGTTGACGACCAGTCTCTTGTGCGCGCTCGGGTGGTGGCTGCTTGGTGAGGTGCAGGAGAAGCCGCCGCCCAACTGCGACTTTGGTTGCGTCATGGCGAAGGTCGGATGGCAGGACTATCTGAGCCTCTTGCTGTTCGGCGGAGGACTCCTCGCCTTCGGAGTGTTCGTCCTGGTCTGCCTGTACTTCTGGGTGAGCACAGTCATCAGCGACCTGCAGGATCTATGGCGGTAGGCAAAAGTCCTCGGGCTGTGGGGGCATTCCGCTTCGCGGGCGAACGGGCTACGCGGCGCGCCGGGCGGGCAGCCGCCGGCGACCGCGAAGCAAGGGCCCTCAAGCGAAACTCGATTCAGAGCTGCTGGGCGGCCATCCCGCCCAGGTAGCTGATCACTTCCTCGTAGGCGGCCTTGGCGCGCACGGCCTGCTCGTCGAGATCACGGCAGGTTCGGGGCGAGCCGGTCAGCGGTCCTGGAACCACAGCCGCGTCACGAACTTCTTGGTGTGGAGCGTGTTCATGCCCGCGGGGTCGACACGGGCGGCAGTGCCTCGATCATGTCGGTCACCACGCGGATCCTGCAGAGCGAAGGGGCTCTTCATCGCCTTGACGGCGGCATGACGCAGCGGGAATGCAGCGGACGCGTTTGGCATGCGCTGAACCGGCTGTGAGCGGCACGCATCATAATTCGCATGATCCGGACCAGAGTTCTGCGACGGTGGCGGTGGCGATGGATTGCCGCGCTGGCCCTTTCTCCCGTCCTGGTCGCATCGGTGGTCGTGGGGATCGCGTACGGGAAGGGCGGCTGGTACGCCGTCAACGTCATGCTGCGCCGCGGCGCCAATGTTTGGGGCGACGTCAGCCCGGATGACTCCCGGCTGTCCCCGGGGATCCGATTGTCGCTGGCAGGGCGGCGCACGCCTGACACACCCGAGCCGGTGCGCTGGCACCAGGTCGCCACCGGGCTGGAAGTCGCCGAGTTGCCCGTCCGGGTGGGCGGGCAACCCGTGGACGCCCTGCTGCTCAGCCGGATCGACCCGGCCCACTACCGGTTCCGTGTGCTCAATCGCCCGGCAGGCGACCGGGACGTCGGTGACTGGATGGCGGCCACCGGGGCATCGCTGGTCGTCAACGGCAGCTACTACAGCCGTCACGGACACCCGGATACCCCGGTCGTCAGCGATGGCCACCGACTCGGTCCCGCTTCCTACCAGGCCACGCACGGGGCGTTCGTGGCCGACGGGTCGGGTGGCCCGGGCAGCGCCCGGCTGGTCGACCTGGCCGGTCTCGACTGGCGGCGGGCCATCGACGGCACAAGCCAGGCGATGGTCTCCTACCCGATGCTGCTGGGAGCCGACGGTCACGGCCGGGCCGAAGGCACCGACGAGCGATGGCTGGCCAACCGCAGTTTCCTCGGGCAGGACGGTGCCGGACGGATCATCGTCGGAACCACCCGCGATGCCTACTTCTCCCTGCCCTCGCTCGCCGCGTTCCTGCCGCGGGCCGGGCTCGACCTGCGCCTGGCCCTGAATTTGGACGGCGGGCCGGTCGCCTGCCAGAAGGTGTCGGCCGGCGGCTACCGGCGGGACTTCTGCGGGCGGTACGAACTGGCCGTACACGGCGGCCGGCTTCAGTTGCTGTGGCCCCTGGTCGACTTCCGGCGTTCGGCCCTGCCGATGGCACTGGTGGCCGTCCCCCGCTGAACCGCCCCTAACCGACGGTCGCGGGTTGGAGCCACGGCGCGCTCACCCTGATGGAGTGGATGGCATTCCTGGGAGGAGTTGGCTGAAGCCGACCGCGCGTGCGGCCGCGCTAGGCGCCGTGGTCTCGGCGGTCATGGGGCGGTGTAGAGGCAATACGCGGTGGCGCGGGCGACGATCCGGTTGGTCGTCTGCTCCTTCACCTCGGCTCTTACGTCATAGGACAGGTAGTAGTGCGGCGAGACCGTTTGGGTGTAGGCCGTGTTGACCCAGCTTCCGTTGTCCGCGGCCGTGAAGTTCTGCTGAGCGGCCAGGTAGGCCGAGGTGGTCCACCGGAGACTATCTGCGGTGTCCTGGGAGACGGGAGTGTTGTAGTACTCCACCTTGAGCTGCTGTCCTGGAGTGAAGTTCTGGCCCTCTAGGCGCGCGGCGAATGTGTTGGTGCTGGGATCGCACGTCAGTGTCAGATGGGTTCTGGTGTCGTAGGTACAGGTGCCGTCCCTGTAGCCGGTGTACTGCTGGGTGCCGTCGGCGGTGCGGAAGGTGACCCGGACGGTTTCGGTGAAGAAGCTATAGGCGGCGGGGTTCCAGGCCTTGGTGTAGCCGTTGACGTTGACCGTCCAGTCGGATCCGATCGTCGTCGGGACGCTGGCGAGCCGCTTGCCAAGGTCCGGGTCCTGAGCCGATGTGCCCCCGGTGGTGACCGAGGAGCCGGCCACAACGGTGAAGTCCACGATGACCGGGGTGCCTTTGACCATCGTCAAAGCTGCGCCGGACAGCCGGGCGGAGATCGTGCCGGTGGCCTCGTCGCAGGTGAGGGTGGCCGTCAGCGGCGTCGCGGCGCTGGCGGAGCCCACGGGGGCCAGCAGGGCCGCTAAGGCCACGAGCAGGACGGCGAGGATACGAGCGCGCACGTGCCCTCCTAAGAATGAATGGCGTGCCAAAAAGATCATCAAGCAGCATGGGGAGATTGCTCGCACTCTGGCCGATATCGGACGGCGCTGTGCCGCCCTCTGGTCGCTGCGCCTGCCCTATCCCGTCGTGTCCGGGACTGGAAGCCGTCCGGTCGGCGGGCCGTCGGGGTGAGATCGTCGTGCTGGGTGAGATCGGCTTTGGCTCGGTCAGCGGAGTCAGGCCGGGGAGCGGTTGGCGGAAGTGCCACGTGGGCGATAAGGCGGTCTGCGCCTGTTTCGCGAACGCCTCGCAGTACGGGCACCATGGCCGTCTGGAACTGGCCGGGCGTGGCGATCTCTTCCACGTTGCCGGGCCGGTCGGCGACCGGCAGGTGTGCATTTCGGGACGTACGGGGACCAGGTCGACACGCGGGTGCCCAGGTCGTCGTCGCGACCACGAGGGCCTCGCCGTGTTCGCCGGTCACTGGGTGACCTGCGGCGGTACGGTGCGCTCATGGGTGCGCGAATCGCTGTCCGGGTCACCGCCGTGATCGTCGAGGACGGGCGGATCCTGCTGCTCGATCAGGACACCGGCACCGGCCGGTCCTGGTCGCTGCCCGGCGGGAAGGTCGAGCACGGGGAGACGCTGAGCGCCGCGCTCGTCCGTGAGGTGCGTGAGGAGACCGGGCTCGAGGTCGTGCCGGGCCGGCTGCTGTACGTGTGCGACCACCTTCCCGGCGATGACGCCCATGTCGTGCACATGACTTTCACCGCCCAGCGCGTCGGCGGCCGCGTCGGCGACGTCGAGAGCGGCGCCGACACCCGTCCGATCCGCGGTGTGGAGTTCGTGGCCATCGACAAGCTCGGCGAGCTGGGGTTCAGTGACCGGTTCGTTGAGCTGGCCCGCTTGGGCTGGCCGGGCGCCGGCTCCTACATGGGGTTCAAGTCCGCCATCGGTTTGTGAGGTCCCTGGGCGGCGCCGTGGCGTGCGGCGAATGCGGCGGCGGCGATCGTAGCGAGCGCCGAGTCCCCGCCTGCACAACGCCGGGGCTGCGTTCGCGCTCGTCGCGGCATGCCAGCACAGACACCGAAACCATCACGTGGCCGCTGGCTGCCCTTGGCGCGAGAGGGGAGGCTGATATCCGCACGGTCAGAGGCGGGCCTTCGCTTTGCGTTTGGTGACGGGTTCGGCGAGGCGTTGTTCGTCGCAGGCGCGTTGGAGGGTTTCGAGGGTTTCGTCGAGTCCTGGGCCGAGTCTGGGGCCGGGGGTGAAGGTGGCCGGGAGGTTGCGCATGCCGTTGATGATGCCGATCGTCTCGTAGTGCACCGCGCCTTCGGGGTGGCAGACGAAGTCGGGCATGCGGTCGAGGACCTGCGTGAGCATTCGCTTGAAGACGGTGCGGGCGACGTTGGAGCCGATGCAGCGGTGGATGCCGAGGCCGAAGCTGGCGTGCCGGTTGCCTGTGCGTGCCAGGTGGATCGTGTGCGGGTCGGGGAACGCGGCCGGGTCGCGGTTCGCCATGGCCCACGACAGCCACAGGCGCTCTCCTTCTTTGAAGCGAGTGCCGGCGACCTCGCAGTCGGCGGAGATGGTGCGTCCGTCCCCGGGAGCGGGGGTGTAGAAGCGGAGGAACTCTTCGGTCGCCGAGTCCAGCAGGGTGCCGCGTTCGTCGCTGAGGCGCTGCCGTTCGGCAGGGTTCTCCGACAGCCATTCCAGGGCGTGGGCGGTCAGGGCGGTGGTGGTGTCGAAGCCGCCGCCGATGAGGAGGGTGAGGACGCCGACGAGTTCGTGGTCGGGCGGGTTCTTGCCGTTGATGTCGGCGTTGATGAGCGCGTCGACCAGCCCGGGACGTGGGTTCTTGCGGATTTCCACGAGGGTGGCCACCAGGTCCTGGTGCATCTCGATGAGCATTTCCAAGACGCGGTGCATCGCGGGTGAGTCCGGTGGGGTGTAGATGGACGCGTGCGCCGGCTCGTTGTACAGCGCCCATTTCTTGAGCGGGATCCCCATCATGGCGAGGGTGAACACGGCGGGGACCACGTTGGCCAGGTCCTCGACGAAGTCGATGCGGCCGTCCTCGATCTTCTCGTCGAGGCAGGCGCGGACGACCTCGTCGATCAGCGGGATCCAGCGCTGGACGGCCGCCGGGGACAGGTAGGGATTGAGGGCCTGCCGGTAATGGCGCTGCTCGGGCGGGTCCATCTCCAGGAACCCGCCCTGGGACGCGAACTCGGACGTGGGAATGGTGATCCCTTTGTAGCCGCGCCGCTCGTTCCGGACGTCGTGGTCGTTGGACAGGTACTCGACCGAACGGGCGGCCAGCTCGAACACTTCGCGGTTGCCGGCCGCCACCCAATGCCCGCCGTAGGTGTCCGACCAGGCGATGGGGCAGCGGCCGTGCATCTCCCGGGTGATCGCCTCGAACCTGTGCCGGTACTCGGGCGCGTGCCGGTCGAACCTGTACCGGTTCTTCCTGCGGTCGTCGTCAGGGATCTCCGTGCTCATGTCGATCGCCTCCTCGGTGCCGATCGCAGGCCGGGTCAGCGCGCACCGTCCTGTACAGACGTACAGCCTGAGGGCTTGATTTTCACATGAGAGGCTGATTCTCTCAAGTGAGACCCTGACTCTAGGAGTCTCCCGATGCGCTGCCGGTGATCTGGGACCCGCAACTGTGCGCCGACGAGGTACGCCACGTCGCCGAAGAGGGGTGCCATTCGCTGACCTTCAGCTGGCGCCTCGCTCGTCCGCTCAGCGGATGTGACCTGCCGGTCTGCAAGAATGTCGGTGCAGCGTGAGAGCGAGGTCGTGCATGGCATCCCCCCGGCGCGTGGGCACCGAGACATCCAAGACGCGGGATCTCATCCTCAACTGCGTCGAGCGGTTGATGCTGGAGGCGGGCTACGCCGGCGTCACCTATCGCGCCATCGCCGCCAAGGCCGGCGTCACTCCCGGGCTGGTCCAGTACTACTTCCCGACCCAGGACGAGGTGTTCGTCGCGGCCATCCGGCGGCGATCGCAGCAGAACCTGGAGAAGCTGGCCGAGGCCCTGCGCGCCCGGCCCGACCAGCCATTGCACGTCCTGTGGGAGTACAGCCGGGACGAGTCCGCGGCGGCGCTCACCACCGAGTTCCTCGCGCTGGGCAACCACCGCAAGTCGATCCGCGCGGAGATCACCGAGTGGACCGAGCGGGTGCGGCGGCTCCAGATCGACGCGCTCGACGAGGCGATCCGCAAGCGGCCCGTCACCCTCGGACCTCTGTCACAAGGGACGTTGCTGTTCCTGGTGACCGGGATCCCGAAGCTGATCCGGCTGGAGGAGGGCGTCGGCATCGCGTCCGCGCACGCCGAAGTGGTCAAGGAGTTCCAGGAGTTCCTCGACTCGGTGGAGCCGGTCACCCCTGGTTGATGATCGCGAGCCTGCTCGCCATGCCCCAGATCGCGCGGCACGGACTGGCCCCTGAGTCCATCGCGATGGCCAACGGCTCGGGCCGGCTCGAGGAACCGGACGAGATCGGTTATGGCGCGCTGTTCTTCGCCTCTGACGCCTCCGGCTTCTGCTCCGGTCAGACCCTCTACATCCACGGAGGTCCGGGCCCGGCCGGCATTTGACGAGAAGCTCGCTCTCTTGAAGTGGCCGAAGCATTCTTATACGGTCGTACAGCTACCTTGGAGGTGCGATGACCGCTGCGTTCACCCCGCTCAGCCCGTTCGGCATGGAGATCACCGGCGCGTCCGGCGACCAGCTGGTGCATCAGGAAGCCGCCGACCGATGCCAGGAACTCCTCACCGAGCACGGGGTGGTGATCTACCGCGAGCTCGACATCGGCGACGACGACCTCGTCGCGTTCACCCGCCTGCTCGGCGAACCGGAAATCGCCAAGACCAGCGAGCACCGCCACCCCGAGATCGACACGATCACCCTCGACCCCGCCAAGACCAACGCGACCCTCGCGGGCTACCGGCGCGGGAACTTCCACTGGCACATCGACGGCGCCACCATCCAGATCCCGCAGAAGGCCACGCTGCTCACCGCCCGCGAGGTCGACCCGGCCGGCGGCGACACCGAATTCGCCAGCACCTTCCTCGCCTACCAGGCCCTGCCCGAGGCGGAGAAGGCACGCCTCGACAGACTCACCGTCGTGCACAGCTTCGCCGCCGCACAACTGCGCGCCAACCCCGACCCTTCCGACAAAGAACGCGCCGCCTGGGACCGGGTGCCCTCCCGCACCCACCCGCTGGTCTGGACGCGCAGCAACGGACGCAAGTCCCTGCTCGTCGGCGCCACCGCAGGCCAGGTGGTGGAACTTCCCGGCGAGGAAGGCCGGGCGCTGCTGGAACGGCTGCTGGACTGGGCCACCCAGCCACGGTTCGTCCTACGCCATCAGTGGCGGCGCGGTGACCTGGTCATCTGGGACAACACCGGGATGCTGCACCGCGCCCTGCCCTTCGAGCCCACCTCACGGCGGCTGATGCACCGCACCACCCTCGTCGGCGAAGAGGCGGTCGCCTGATGACCGACGACCTGGAGACCCTGCGGCGCGACGTGCAATACCTCAAAGACCGCGCCGAGATCCTCGACTGCATCGCCCGCCACGCACGCGGCTGCGACCGCCACGACGACGACCTCATCACCAGCGCCTACCACCCCGACGC
>NZ_JBEZJL010000086.1:0-47482 GCF_040651755.1 Actinomadura sp. NPDC048394
GCGCGGTGTGGGGCGCGGCGCGGTGTGGGGCGCGGCGCGGTGTGGGGCGCGGCGCGGTGTGGGGCGCGGCGCGGTGTGGGGCGCGGCGCGGTGTGTTGGGGTGGTGGTGGGGTCAGGGGAGGGCATTTGGGGGGAGGTGGGTGGTGCGGAGGGGGTGTAGGTGGGTGGCGAACCATTGGTGGCGGGTTGGTGGGGAGAGTGCGGCTAGGCGGTGGGCGGCGGCGAGGACGGCGGGGGTGGGGCCGCCGCGGGTGGGCAGCGCGGTCGCGTCCGGGGGGTCGCCGGCGGCGATGAGGACGGCGAGGACGGCGGCCTGGCGTGCGGGATCGGTGCCGTCCCACGCTCCGAACAGGAGACCGGCCGCCGTGTCGGCGCGCATGCTGCGCGCGGCGCGGCCGGTGACCGGTCCTCGTTTGTCGTAGGCGTCGAAGGGAGCCGGCACGGAAAGGACACCGTCCGCGATGCGCGGGCCGTCGACCGGCCTCTGGTCGATCCGGGACGGGACGCCGGGCAGGCCCGCCAGCTGGCTGGTCACCGGACGCATGGCGGCGGCCACGTCGGGAAGGCGTGCCTTGAGCGCCGGGTGGATGCAGATCTGGATCGGTCCGCGGTCGCAGGCCGGGGTGTAGGGCACCGAACGGCCATCGCCGCGGGACTCCAGCCGCGGGATCGCGGCGATGCCGCGGCCGGCGTCGACGCGGCCGGTTCCGGCGAGCCAGAGCCCGGCGCCCGCGGCGACGGTGCCGGCGGCCGTCAGGATGATCCCGGCCGCGCGGACGAGCGGTCCGCCAGCGGCGCCGCGCAGGGCGAGCAGGCCGAGCGCGACGGCGACCAGCCCGGCAGCGAAGATCAGCTCGACGGCGGGAAGGTCGTGGCCTGTCCGGTAGAACAGCGCGCGGTACGGGTCGGTGACCTGGCCGACCGGGCTGACCAGGCCCACGGCGACGCCGGTGGACTTCAGCGTGCCCGCCACGACCAGCAGCAGGAACGCGCCGATCGCGGTGAGGGGCGCGACGAACCGTCCGGAGCACATCGCGCCGGTGGCGTGCCCGGCGGCGCAGAACGCCAGGAACGCGGCGAAGGTCGCGGCGACCGGCCACCAGGGCGGGGATCCCCAGCTCGCCGTGCGCGCCGTCAGCCCGTACAGGAAGCCGGTCGCCGCAGAGAGGAACGCCAGGCCCCACAGCGCCGTCGCGGCACAGCCGGGAAGGGTGCGGCTCCAGCCGCCGCGCGCGGTGCTCGCCAGCAGCTCGCCCGTGCGGGCGCGTTTCTCCCGGGACGCGGTCCATGCGGCGGCGCCGGCGATGACCGGGCCGAGACCGAGGAGGGTCTCCTGCAATGCCTCGCCGCGGCGGGCCCAGACGGCCGTCCCGGTGACCGAGCGCCCGTACGGCGAGATCCACAGCAGGACGGCCAGGGTGGGCAGCAGGAAGGGGGTGACGTTGCGGCGGAGTTCCAGCCGTAGCAGGCCCATCATGTCCGTGCCTCCGCGAGGACGGCGCTGTAGCCGCGTTCCAGCGGCGCGTCCCCGACGCCCGTGCCGGCGCCCCGGGCGCTCAGTTCGGCCGGTGTGCCGGTGAAGACCAGCCGCCCGTCGGACATCAGCCCGACCTGGTCGCATGCGGCGCCGACGTCCTCGACGAGGTGGGTGCTGACGATGACGGTCGCCCGCTCCCCCATGCGGCGCATCAGGGTGCGGAACTGGACGCGCTGTTCGGGGTCGAGCCCGGCGGTGGGCTCGTCCAGCAGCAGCAGCTCGGGCTCGTTCACGATCGCCTGCGCGATGCCGACCCGCCGCAGCATCCCGCCCGACAGCGTGCGCAGCTTGGAGCGGGCGCGGTCGCCGAGCCCGACGTCCTCGACGGCGGCGGCGACGGCGCGCGGGACCCGGGCGCGCGGCATCTCCTTCAGCAGCGCGATGTACTCCACGAACTCCACGACGGTGAAACCGGAGTAGTAGCCGAGGTCCTGCGGCAGGTAGCCGAGACGGCGCCGGATCTCGCGGCGCTCCGCGTGCCCGGCGGGGTCGCGGCCGAGCAGCCGCAGGTCGCCGGCCGACGGCGGGATCACCGTCGCCAGCACGCGCAGCAGCGAGGTCTTGCCCGCCCCGTTCGGGCCGAGCAGCCCGTACACGCCGGTCCCGATCCGCAGGTCGACGCCGGCGACGGCCCGCCTGCGGCGGAAGGACCGCGTCAGGCCCCTGGTCTCCACGTTCACTGCCAACCTCGCTTCGCCGGGCCGGACCCCGGCGCGGCCGGGGTGCTGGTGCCGATCAGGACGACGGCCGCGCAGACCACGGCCAGGACCGCGTACGGGACGAGCAGCACGGGCCGGGCGACCGCCGCGGCGGCATGCCCGGTCACGGCCCGTGCGGACAGCACGGCGAGGCACCAGGCGGTGAGCCCGGCGGCGACGCCCGTGTTGGCCGATCTCGTCAGCGTCGCCACCGCCAGCGCGAACGCCGACACCGCCGCCATCGGGACCAGCCAGCCGAAGGTGACCGCGGCGGCGTGCGCGGACGCCGCCGACGCGGCCAGGCCGAGGAGCGCGTCCGTACCGAAGACGGCGGGGACGCGGACGAGCAGCACCATCCGGTCGCCGATCGGCAGGGTGCGGGTCAGCTCGTAGGCGGGGTCGACCCCGGGGCCGTAGGCGTAGGCGATGCCGGCGGCCGCGACGACCGGCGCCAGCAGCGGGACCAGCGCGGTCCCGGTCGCCAGCGACGCGACCGTCCCGGCGCCGAGCACGGCGATGGAGGCCAGCAACCAGGGCAGCAGCAGGGACGGTGTGGACAGCAGCGCCCGGGCGAGCCCGTCCGACCGCAGCAGCGCGGCGAGCGCCCGCTCGACGCGTCCGGGCGGACGGTGCCAGACCTGTGCGGCGACACCGAGCCACACCCGCCCGAGATCGGGTGTCTCGTTCATTCCGGCTCCTTCCTCACCGTCAGGGCGGCTCTCATGGCGGCCCTCATGGCGGCCTCCTTCATGACGGGCCTCCCAGCGCGGTGCGCAGGAACCGCCGGGCGCGGAAGGCCCGGCTCTTCACGGTGCCCTCGGGGATGCCCATGGTCTGTGCCACCTCCGCCACGCTCCGGTCCTCCTCGTACAGCAGCCGCCACAGCTCGCGGTCGGGCGCGTCGAGCCCCGCCACGGCCGCGTCCAGCTCGATCCGGGTCAGCGCCCGTTCGTGCTGGTCGGCCTGCGGGTGCGGCGGCAGCAGGTCGGGCGGCCGGTTGCGGCGCGCCCACAGCGCCGCCTGCCTGCGCGCGATGCCCCACAGCCAGCCGCCCGCGCCGGCGCCGTCCGGTCGCCCGCGGTCCGGGCGGTAGCTCCGGGCGCCCTTCCAGACGCCGAGGAACGTCTCCTGCAGCACGTCCTCGACGGCGTCAGCGGCGAGCATGCGCCCGAGGCGCGCGGCGAGCCACGGCGCGTGCCGCGAGAACAGCTCCCGCAACGCCGCGTCGTCGCCGCCCGCCATGGCCGCGATCAGCTCGTCATCGTCCATCACTCCTCTATTGCGGCATCGCCCGTCCCGGTTCACCAGACTTCCGGGCAGTTGTGGACAACGGGCGGCGCGGCGGCCCTGACGGCGTACGGCGACGGGCGGCGCGGCGGGCCCGACGGCGGGCGGCCAAGGGCGGCGCGGCGGGCCCGACGGCGGGCGGCCCTGGACGGCGGGGTCTTAGACTCGGCGTGTGGACGGGGTGCGTTGAACGAGCTCAGCCAGGAGGACTTCGCGTCCCTGTTGGCGTTCCGGACGGGTCTGCGCCGCTACCTGCGCTGGAGCGAGACGCGGGTGTGCGAGGCGGGGCTGACGCCAGCGCAGCACCAGCTGCTGCTGGCGATCAAGGGGCACGGTCCGCGGGTCGCTCCAACGGTGGGCGAGCTGGCCGGGTACCTGCTGCTGCGGCACCACAGCACGGTGGAGCTGATCGACCGGGCGGAGCGGGCCGGGCTGGTGCGGCGGGGACGCGACGCCGAGGACAACCGGGTCATCCGGGTGTCGCTGACGCCGGCGGCCGACCGGGTCCTGTCGGAGCTGACCCGGCTGCATCTGGCCGAGCTGCAGAACCTCGCACCGATCCTCGACCGGCTGAGCGCCGAGCTGAGGCATCTGGAGAACCCGCACCCCGGCTGACCCCCCGGCCTGAACCCCACCTGCCGTCAGCGCGTGACGAGGGCGGCGACCGCGCCGACGGCGACCATGCCGGCGAGCAGGACCGCGGTCATGATCCAGCAGGTCCAGCGGCTGGGTTCGACGCGTTCGCGGCCCGGCGGCGTCTCGGCCTCCGCGAGCCGGTTGAACATCGCGAACCGTGCGGCGAGATCGTGGTCTTCCTTGCAGAGGCCCATCTCGATGAGCGCGAGGACGCGGCTCTCGTGCAACGGCAGGCTCATCGCCCCTCCAGCCACTCCGCTTCCGCCCTGGCCAGGCTTCGCGAGCAGGGCGTGTGCATGTCCTATTAACCGGAACGCGCAAGATCTATCGTCCCGCGATAGAGCGATAGAGCGATAGAACGGTTACGGCGCCGGAACGCGCGGGCCGAACTCGACGCAGCAGTAGCCGTCGTGCGGCGCGAGCGTCGCCTGGACCGAGGACGCGCCGAGGCCGTCCACCATGCCGGACAGGAACGCGTGGTTGACGCCGCAGACCAGGTCGGGGTCGTCGGCGGCGAGCGGGTGGAACGGGCAGTTGCGCAGGCGCAGCCGGGCGGGGCTGTCGCGCTCGGGCTCGAACCCGTGCCGCGCCAGCACGTCCGCGGCGCGGGTGAGCGCGCGCTCCGCGCCGAGCCGTCCGCCGCGGACGGGCCGGCTCTCCGCTTCGCCGAGCGTCCGGCCGCGTTCGGCCGCCGCCCGCAGCGCCGCCTGCTCGCCGCTCTCGCCCGCGGACTGCGTGCGGACGGCGTCCAGCAGGATGCCCGCCAGCAGCCCGTGCTCCCGCTGCGGCACGCTGACCTGCACGTCCATGCCGGACGGCTCGTACACCTTCGGCGCCCGCCCGACCCGGCGCACGCCGGACGGGTTGGCGTAGCCGGCCCGCAGCAGGCCCGCCGCCACGAGCTTGTCGAGGTGGAACGCGGCGAGCTTGCGCGAGATGCCGACGCTGGCGGCGGCCTCGTCCCGGGTGACGGGACGGTTCGCGGCGCGGATGAAGGCGTACATGTCGCGGCGCAGGCCGTCGCTCAGGATCGCGACGGCCTCGAGCGCGGTGGGATCGGCGGGCACGCCCCCACTTTACGCCGAGAAATCTGGCTGAAACCAGGACGACATGCCCAGTTTCTGGCCATCCCGTTGACGGCCTCCCCTAAAACACCAATACTTGTTGGCGAAATAGGAGGTCGCCATGGACGCCCTGCGCCAGGCCAAGCGGCCGGTGAGCGCGCTCGCCGGCCCGTACGGACATCCCCTGCACCCGCTGCTGGTGACGGTCCCCATCGGGGCATGGACGTGCAGCCTGGTCTTCGACGTCGCCTCCCACCTGGTTGGCGACCCGGCGTTCCTGGCGAAGGGCTCGCTGTGGCTCATCGGGATCGGCGTCGCCGGCGCGCTCGCCGCCGCGTCCGCCGGGTTCCTCGACCTGCTCGCGATCGCACCGGGCACGCCCGCCTTCCGCTCGGCCCTCGTCCACATGTCCCTGAACCTCGTCGTGACGCTCGCGTACGTGGGCGGATTCGGCTGGCGGACGGCAGCGGACCATGCAGGCGCGGTCGGCGCCGGGCAGCTTGCACTGTCGGCCGCGTCGTTCGCGGCGCTGGCCGCGTCGGGGTATCTCGGCGGACGGCTCGCCTACCGCTACGGCGTCCGCGTCGCCGACGAGACGGCGCAGGCCGAGGGCTTCGCACAGACCGACGCCCAGGCCGACGGGTCCACGCAGGCCGACGGGTCCACGCAGGCCGAGGGGTCCACGCAGGTCGAGGGGGTCGCCGCCTCCGCGTCATCCGCCCAGGAGCCGGCGAGCCGGCGCCTCACCGAGAACGAGGGATCACCATGACCATCGCCGCCCTGATCACCTGGCTCGTCACCGCGCTCGGCGGTTTCTACATGCTCGGCACCTGGATCGCGCGGGGCGGCGTCCGGTCGGGACGGACGCGCCTCCCGGTCCCGGTCGTCCTCGGGCACTTCCTGCTCGCCGCCGCCGGGCTGGTCGTCTGGATCGTCTACCTGTTCGCCGACCGTTCCGCGCTGGCCTGGACGGCGTTCGGGCTGCTGCTGCCCGTCGCGCTGCTCGGCTTCGTCATGTTCGCCCGCTGGCTGCCGTCCGTGCGCGCGCACACGGTCGCGCCCGAGGGCGCGCCGGGCGCCGCGGAGGCCGCTCCGGCCGAGAGCGCGTTCCCGGTGCCGGTCGTCGTGGGCCACGGCCTGTTCGCGGTGGCCACCCTCATCCTCGTCCTGCTGGCGGCCCTGCGCGGCTAACCGCCGTCACCCGGCAGCGCGTCGCCTGGCAGCGCGTCGCCGGGGAAGCTGCGGACGGGGTGGACCTCGTAGGTGAACACCCCGGCGCGCACGCCGGGGTCGTCCTCCATCAGCTCGCGCGTCCGCTCGACCGTCGCGTTGAAGATGCCGACGCCGCACAGGTCGCTGTCGTCGGTGACCGGGCAGACGATGGACAGCAGTCCGTCGGCGCGCAGCTGGAAGTTGCGCCTGCCGTGCTCCCAGATGACCGCGTCCGCGCCAGCGCGGCCGTACCCTTCGGCCGCCTTGAGCAGGACGACCGTGTATCCCCTGGTCAGCGCCCGCTGGGCCCGCATGTACTCGTCGGTGATCTCGGTCATCGCCGGCCTCCTCCGCTGCGCGGGATCGTACCCCTCACCAGGGGACGGGACCCTGCTCGCGGAAGAATCCGCCGGTCGGCCCGTCCGCGGGCAGGGTGGCGAGGTCCACGACGATCCGGGAGCCCTCCTCGACGGTGCGGGTGCCGCGGTGCGCGCTCATGTCCGTCGCGACGTACCCGGGCGTCGCCGAGTTGATCTTGATGTGCGCGAGGCCGGGGTCGGCGGCGAAGGCCGCGGCGTACTGGACGGTCAGCATGTTCAGCGCCGCCTTGGAGCTGGAGTAGGCGAGCCGCAGGTGCGCGTCGCCGCCGAAGTCCGTGCCGCCGCCGGTCAGCGTGAGGGACGCCGTCGTGCTCGACACGTTCACCACGCGCGGCGCCGCCGAGCGGCGCAGCAGCGGCAGCATCGTGTTCAGGACGGTGACGGAGCCGAAGACGTTGACCTCGTAGACGGGGCGCATGTCGTCGGCGGTCATCTCGGTGGCGAGTGCCTCGACCATGAGCCCGGCATTGTTGACCAGGACGTCGAGACGGCCGTGCTCGTCGCAGATCCGGGCGGCGGCGGCCGCGACGCTCGGCGCGTCGGTGACGTCGAGGGGCAGCGGCCGGACGTCGCCCTCCGGTGCGAGGTCGCGTGCTGCCGCGGCTCCCCGGTCCGCGTCCCGGCTGCCGAGCAGGACGGTCATGCCCCGCCGCGCCAGCTGCCGCGCGGTCTCCTTGCCCAGTCCCCTGTTCGCCCCGGTCACGAGCGCCGTCGTCCCCATGGCATCCTCCTCATGTTACAGCCTGTATCTCAATATACAACCTGTATCATCACGTCCATGGAGCGAGCAGCCGGGATCGAGCGCACCCGCCGCGCGATCGTCGCCGCCGCGCGGCGCCACCTCGTCGAAGTCGGCTACCACGGGCTGAGCATGGAGCGGGTCGCGGCCGAGGCCGGGGTGACCCGGGTGACGGTCTATCGCCGGTTCGGCTCCAAGCCGGGGCTGCTGGAGGCGGTCGCCGACGACCTCGCCGGACGCTCCGAGGTCGTCCCGCAACTGCGGGAGGCCCTCGACCAGCCGGACGCGCCCGACGCGTTCCGCGGAACCGTGTCCGGTATCTGCCGGTTCTGGGGCACCGATCCCGATCTGCTGCGCCGGCTGGTCAGCCTCGCGGAGGTCGACCCGGAGGTCCGCGACATCATCGCCGGGCGCGAGCGGTGGCGGCTGGCGCAGGTGACCGCCGCGATCGGGCGGCTGGACGGCGAGGGCCGCCTGCGCCCACCGTTCGGGGTGCGGGAGGCGAGCGCGGTGGCCGGGGCGGTGACGTCCTTCCCGTCCTGCGACGCGATGGCCGCCGACCTGGGCGTTCCGCACGCCGATCTCGCCGGTCTCCTGATCCCGCTCCTCGCGTCCATCGCCGACCTCGACTGAAGGGGCCGCGCGGCACGGCACCATCCGCGGTTCCCGGCGCGTTCACCCGCCGGACGGACGCGGCTCCTACCGTGCCCCCGGTGACCGAGATCAACATGTCCTCCCTGCCCCGCCGGACGGTCCTGGCCGGCGCGCTGGGCGCCGCCGGCGCCGCCGCCCTCACCGGTACCGCCGCCCCCGCCCGCGCCTCGTCCCACCCCCGCCCCCTCCGGGTGCTGATCGCGACCAACGAGCCGTGGGGCACCTACCACGTCTCCCCGCTGCTCACCGAGGCCGCGGCGCGCGGCGTGCGGCTGACCCAGCTCGTCCCCGACCGGTCCCGGATCGCACCGGACGACCCGGTGCCCGTCGCCACCCCGGACACCGCGCCGCGCGCCGACCTGCTGGTCGTCACCGGAGCGGGCGACTGGCCGCTGGAGTGCGCGGCGCGGTTCCGGCACCTTCCCCTCGCCGCGAGTTCGCTGGCCTACCTCGGCCCTGACGAGGCGCCGGGCGCGAAGCGGCTGCGCCCCCGGCTGCGCACCGTCACCTCGTCGTCGGACGCCGAGGCGCGGTCGTTCGCGAGCTACCTCGGCACCCACCGCCGCGTCCGCGTCGTCGGGTCGCCGCAGACCGACGACCTGCCGCGCCGCGCGCCGGAGAGCGGCCTGGTGCTGGTCGTCACCAGCGTCACCCACCCGGACGGGACGGGCGGCGCGGCGCCCGGCACCGAGCTGCTGCTCGCGTCGGCGGCGCGGCTGAAGGACGCCGGCAAGCACGTCCTGGTCGGCCTGCACCCGCGCGAGGACCCGGAGCTGTGGCGGCAGTACGAGATCAGCGCGGTGCCGACGCTCCAGGCGTCCGCGCGGGCGGAGGCGGCGATCGGGATCCCCGGCACGGTGTTCCCGCTGATCGCGGCGGTCGGCACGCCGCTGGTCGGGTGCACCGATCCGGCGCTGGAGGTCCCCGGCTACCTGCTGTCGGTGTGCTCGTCCACGATCGGGGACGCGGCGGACGCCGTCGCCGCCGTGTCCGGCGCGCACCTGCCGGACGCGTCCGTGCTCGCCGACGCCGTCGGGCCGGTCGGCGGGTCCGCGGCGCGGCTGCTGGAGGCGTGGCGCCGGACCCCCGGCGTCCACTGATCCCCCGCGCGCGCCCGCGGAATGTACGGAAAGCACGACGGGCATCCCGTCCGGATCGGGATGCCCATCATGTGGTGGGGCGGTGGGCGGACCGGATCGTCATCGATCCGGGTCAAGGTTCCGTCCGCGCCCGCGTTCTGCGTCAAGCATGTCAAGCAGGGAGTTAGGTGCCGGCGACCACTTCCTTCTCGGTTTCGGGGACGGGGGCGAGGGGCTGCCGGCGGCGCGGGGTCATGCCGAGGGCGGCGATCGCGGCGATGACCATGAACGCGCCGACCATCAGCCAGGCGTGCACGTAGGCGCGGTGGGCGTCCACGTAGCCGTGGGGGGAGCCGAGGACGGCGACGGCGAGGCTGACGCCGAGGACGCTGCCGATCTGCCGGCTCATGTTGACGACGGCGCTGCCCGTCGCGAACCGGTGGTCGGGCAGGTCCGCGGCGGCGGCGGACAGGATGGTGGGGAGCGCGAGGCCGACGCCGACGCCGCCGACGAGCCAGCCCGGCAGCATCTCGGCGGCGTAGGCGGGAGTCGCGTCGAGCGAGGCCGCGACCATGACGACGCCGAACGCGCAGAGCATGCAGCCGACGGCGGTGATCAGGCCGACGGGGACGCGGCGCGCCGCCATCTTCCCGGCGATCAGCGCCATGACCGGGACCATCAGGGGCCCGGGCGCGACGCCGAGCCCGGTGCGGACCGGCGAGTAGTGCCAGACCTGCTGCATCCACAGCACGCCGAGCAGCAGTTCGGCGGCGAACGCGACGGTGAAGAGCAGGACGGCGGCGTTCGACCAGGCGAAGGTGCGGACGCCCAGCAGCGCCGGCTCGATGACGGGCGCCGGGTGCCGGCGGGAGCGTCCCCAGAAGAAGGCGAGGGCGATCACGGCGGTGCCGATCACGATGGCGGTGCGCTGCCCCGGCCAGTCGTTGATCTTCACGACGCCGAGCGCGAGCAGGGCGATCGCGCCGGTCAGCACGGCGGCGCCGGGCAGGTCCGGGACGCGGGCCGCGGCGCCCTCGCGGCTGTCGGGCACGAGGCGCAGCGCCAGGAGCGTCGCGAGGATCCCGATCGGCACGTTCACCTCGAACACCCAGCGCCAGGACGAGTCGACCAGGACCCCGCCGACGGCGGGCCCGGCGGCGGCGGCGAGCGCGGACGCCGACGACCAGATCCGCACGGCGCCGGCGCGGCGTCCGGGCGGGAAGACCGACAGCAGCAGGCCGAGGCTGGTGGGGATGAGCGCGGCGGCGCCGGCGGCCTGGACGACGCGGAAGGCGACGAGCCACCACAGCGACGGCGCGAGGGCGCAGGCCTGGGAGGCGAGCGTGAAGACGGTGAGGCCGAGGACGAGGCCGCCCTTGCGGCCGTAGCGGTCGGCGAGCCTGCCGAGCGGGACGAGCAGCGCCGCGAACACGATCGCGTAGCCGTTCAGCACCCAGGACAGGTCGGCCAGGGACGTCCCGGCAAAGTCGCGGCCGATGTCGTCGAACGCGACGTTGACGATGAACAGGTCGAGGCCCGCCATGAAGGAGGCGACGGACAGCACCGCGAGCGAGGCACCCGGGCGCACCTGACTTTGTTTCACCATAGTCAGGGACGCTAACCCCGCCACCTGACTTTGGTCAAGCGAAGTCAGCAGGTTTATAGTGGATCCCGTGACGATCGCACTTGAGGGGCATTTCGCCGACCGCGACACCTGGTCGATGCAGAACTGCCCGGTCGCGCGGACGCTCGCCGCGCTCGGCCCGCCGTCGGCGGTGCTGGTGCTCAGCGAGGCGTACTTCGGGACGAACCGGTTCGGCGACTTCGTGAAGAACCTCGAGATGACCGAGTCCGCCGTCACCGCCCGCCTGCGCCACCTCGTGAGCGCGGGACTGCTCGTCCGCGAGCCCTACCAGGAGCCCGGGCAGCGCACCCGCTACGAGTACCACCTGACCAAGATGGGGCTGGACCTCGCGCCCACGCTCGTCAGCCTCATGGAGTGGGGCGAGACGTACCTGCCCGGCGAGGAGGGGCGGCAGGTCGCGCTCCGGCACGCCGGCTGCGGCGAGGGCGTGACCGCGCAGGTCCGCTGCGCCGCCGGGCACGACGTCGCCGTCGACGAGATCGTGATGGGTTCGCCGTCGGCCGCGCCCGACGGCGAACCCACCTAGCCGCCCCCGCGCGCGGTGGCGAACTCCCCAGCCGGCCCGCGCGCGCGGAGGCGAACCCAGTGACCGCCCCGGCGGGCTAACCCTCCGCCCGGGCCGGAGCGGGCCAGGGCCGGGGCCCCGGCTCGGACGGGGCGCGGGACGACGCCGCGCCCGCGATCCGCAGCGCGTGCTCCACCAGCGCGACCAGCACCTCCTTCGCCGACCCGGTCCGCCGCGCGTCGCACAGCAGCACGGGCACGTGCGGGTCGATGTCCAGGGCCGTCCGGATCTCCGGCGGCTCGTAGCGGTCGGCGTCGTCGAAGCAGTTCACCGCCACCACGAACGGCGTGCCCTTCTGCTCGAAGTAGTCGATGGACGCGAAGCTCGCCATCAGCCGCCGCGTGTCGGCCAGCACGACGGCGCCGAGCGCGCCGCGCGACAGCTCGTTCCACATGAACCAGAAGCGTTCCTGCCCGGGCGTCCCGAACAGGTAGATGGCGACGCCGTCGCGCAGCGTGATGCGCCCGAAGTCCATCGCGACCGTCGTGGTGGTCTTGGCGGCGACGCCGCCCAGGTCGTCCACGGCGGCGCCGACGTCGGTGAGCGCCTCCTCGGTGCGCAGCGGCCGGATCTCGCTGACCGCGCCGACCAGGGTCGTCTTGCCGACCCCGAACCCGCCGGCGACCAGGATCTTCAGCGCGACCCGCGGCCCGTCGGCCCGCTCGTCGTGCTCACCGGCGGGATCGGGCGGGGGGTTCGGAACTGCAGGCATCTGAGTGTCCATGAGAGTCCGCAAGTGTCAAAGATGTTCACGATGGTGTTGACGTGCATTTCCGGGGTGGACGGGAGCATGGGATCGGATTGGCGAGGCCACATCGCCGACGGCCGCCCAGTGGTGCCCGGGGTCGCGGGATGCCGTCGTGCTGGTGGCGCATATCGATTGCACGTTCGAGTACGGTGACTTAACGTATCCGTCATGTCGCGGTCTGCTTCCGACGGAGCGGCGTCCTTCACGCCGCCGTTCGTGGTGACGGGGCCGACGGGGGTGGCGGTGCGCGACCGCCTTAAGGACCTGACGGCCCAGGACGAGCTGGTGCTGCGGCTGGCCGGAGCGCATCTGGGGTCGCTGGCCGGACGCGATCTGAAGGTTCGCTGCGCCGATGGTCTGGGGCACGACGCCGAACGCTGGGCGGCACGCAAGCGGGAGTTGACGGCCGCGTCGTCGGCACGGTGGGCCGGAAGCATCACCAGGGTCACGCATGAGCAGTGGGCGCTGGCACGGCGCGGCCGGCTCGCCCACCTGCGGTCCCTGGAGGCCGGGGTCCGCACGATCGAGCACCGGCTGTCGCAGCCGATCGGTCGGAGGGGCACCAAGCGGGAGCCGGGGGGCTATCGCTCCAAGCGCGAATGGTTCGCCAAATCGCGCCGCCTTGCCGTGCTGAAGCAACGGCTCGCCACCGAGCGGGCCGACTGGGACGCCGGGCGCGTGCACGTGGTCCGGGGCGGGCGCCGGCTCCTCAACACCCGGCACCATCTGGAGGAAGCCGGGCTCACCGCACAGGAGTGGCGGCAGCGATGGGAGGCCCAGCGGTGGTTCCTGCAGGCCGATGGCGAGTCGGGCAAGCGATACGGAAACCAGACTATCCGCGTCACTCCTGGCGGAGAGGTGTCGGTCCGGCTCCCTACTCCGCTGGAGCACCTGGCCAACGCACCACACGGCCGGTACGTGCTGGCGGCCCGCGTCGCCTTCCGGCATCGGGGCACCGAGTGGGCCGACCGCATCGAGACCGACCGCGCGGTCGCCTACCGCATCCACTTCGACGTCGATCGGAGCCGCTGGTATCTGACCGCGTCCTGGCGACGCGCCACCGCCCCGGCCGTCTCCTTGGAGGCCGCACGGGCGCGCGGCATCATCGGGGTCGACACCAACGCGGACCACTTCGCCGCCTGGCGGCTCGACCGGCATGGCAACCCGGTCGGCGACCCCAAGCGGTTCGGCTACGACCTGTCCGGTCCGGCCTCCCGCCGCGACGCCCAGGTCCGGCACGCCATCACCGGCCTGTTGCGCTGGGCCGCGTCCTGCGGCGTCGCCGCGATCGGCATCGAGGACCTGGACTTCAGCGCCGACAAGACCCGCGAAAAGCACGGCCGCCGCAGGAGGTTCCGGCAGCTGATCTCCGGGATGCCGACCGGAAGGCTGAAGGCCCGGCTGGTGGCGATGGCCGCCGAGGCGGGCCTGGCGATCGTGGCCGTGGACCCCGCCTATACCTCCAGGTGGGGTGCGCAGCATTGGCGTGAGCCGATGAGCACCCCGCGTCGCAAGGTCTCCCGGCACGATGCGGCGAGCATCGCCGTCGGGCGACGCGCCTTGGGGCATCCGATCCGGCGACGGACGGCACCGCCCCCGCACGACCAGAGCGATCATGCGGGGCATCGGACCGTCCAGGCCGGACACGATGACCGGGGGCGCGAGGGACCCCGCCTCCCCGCCGCGGACCGCGCACACGATGCACGACCACCCGAGCAGGAGAGTAGAACGCGGGCGACCAGCGCGTCCAACACCGTTCGGGACGCGCGCAGAACCGGGATCCGGGTACACAACTCACTCCTGGACACTGTCTAGGAACGGTCAGAGCGCGCGGAGTTCATCGAGCACCCTCCTGAGCAGGTTCGGGTCGTTGTGGGGCTGGACGGACGGGGTGGCCGGGGCCCAGCGCTGGACGCTCACCAGGCCGGAGTCGACCAGGTCGCCGGCCAGCACCCGGATCACGCCGAACGGCAGGTCCAGGTCGGAGGCCAGGTCGGCCAGGGCGTGCGGGCGGCGGCACAGCGCGAGCAGCCGGCGCTGGTGCCGCGACAGCCGGCCGGGCTCGGCCGGCTGCCGGCCGGTCGCGACGAGGATCGCCACGATGTCGAGCGGCTCGCCGCGCGGCCGGGTCCGGCCGCGCGTCACCGCGTAGGGGCGGACGATCGGCCCGGCGGCGGCGTCGATCCACCGCTCGCGCGCCGGCGCGAACGGGCCGCCGCTGCCGGCGGGCTCGCCGAACCCACCGGGCTCGCCGAAGGCGCCGGGCTCGCCGGGGTCGCCGAGCCCGTTCGGGTCGCCGGGGGCCGGGGGGCCGGCGGAGGCGACCGGCGGGGCGAAGGCGCCCGGGGCACCGGGCCCGCCGGGGCCCGGGGGTCCGCCGGTCCCGGGTGCGCCGGGACCGGCGGGTCCCCGGGGGGCGCCGGGTGCGCTGGGGGTCATGGCGGCTCACCCGGATCCGGGCCCCGGGCCCGGCTGTCTCAGGCCGGTGGACAGCTGCTTGCCGACCCGTTTGACCAGCATCGTCATCTCGTAGGCGACCAGCCCGGCGTTCGCGCCGACCTCGCTGAGCAGCGCCAGGCAGCTGTTCGCGCCGGCGGGGACGACGAAGAACAGCCCCCGCTCCATCTCGACCATCGTCTGCCGGACGTCGCCGGAGTCCATCTGCGGACGGGCGCCGACGGCCAGGCTGTGGAACCCGGCGGCGAGCGCCGCGAGGTACTCCGCGTCCTCCCGCCCGACGCCCCGGGACATGCCCATCACCAGGCCGTCCCGCGACAGCACGACGACCTTGCGGATCTGCGGGACCCGGTCGACGAGGTCGTCGAGCAGCCAGTTCAGCTCGTTGGTCGTTCCCTGCCCGCTCATGCCCGCTCCCTGCCGTCCGGTGCCTCGTCCTCGTCGCGTCCGCGCAGCCAGCCCGCCTGGAGTGCGGCGAACAGGTCGCGGGACGCCTCCGCCGACCGCTCCTCCCACGCGACGAGCGCGTCGTCGGGGGCCGGTGCCGTGCGCGGGGTCGCGCGCGGGTCGTCGCGCAGCTGCGGCGCCAGGTTGCCGCCGCGGACCCGCCGCGGCAGCGGCGCGCGCCCGCCGCCCGCCTGGACCTCGCCGAACGAGGCGGGCGCCTCGAACGACCGCGCGTCGAACGCCTGCGTCTCGAACGCCCCGGATCCGAACGCGCGCGGCTCGAACGCCTGCGTCTCGGCGGGGCCCGCGTCCAGGTGCGGTGTCTCCAGCCGCCACGCCTCGTGGAACGGCTGGGTCTCCTCCGGGGCGCCGCCGGGCGGCTCCGGGAACTCGACCACCGCGGGCGCCTCGACGTCGAACGGGGTCGGCGCGTTCAGCATCGCGGTCCCGTTCGACGGCGCCGACCCGGCCACGCCGGACGGCCAGGGCCGCGGCGCGCCGTTCGCGGCGCCGTTCGCCGCGCCGTTCGCGGCGCCGCTCCCGGCGGCGGGAGCCGGACGCGCGAGCGGTGCGTCGTCCTCGTCGTCGGGCCCTTCGGCCTCGACGATCAGCCGGCGCGGGATCAGCACCACGGCGCTGACGCCCCCGTACAGCGACGGCTGCAGCGCGACCCTGATGCCGTGCCGGTGGGCGAGCCGCCCGACGACGAACAGCCCGAGCCGGTCGGTGACGGCGAGGTCGAACTCCGGCGGCTGCGACAGCCGCAGGTTCAGCGCGTCGAGCTCGGACTGGTCGAGGCCGATGCCGCGGTCGATGATGTCGACCGCGAACCCGTTGGCGCCCATCTCGCCGCGCACCAGCACCTCCGTCGGCGCCGGGGAGAACACCGTGGCGTTCTCGATCAGCTCGGCGAGCAGGTGGACGATGTCGGCGACGGCCTCGCCGATCACCGCGGCCCGGCCGGACACGACCACGACCTCGACGCGGGTGTAGTCCTCGACCTCCGAGATCGCCGACCGCAGCACGTCCTCGACGTGCACGGGCCTGCTCCAGCCCCGGCCGGGCGCCGTCCCGGACAGGATGACCAGGCCTTCGGCGTGCCGGCGCATGCGGGTGGTGAGGTGGTCGAGCCGGAACAGGTCCTCCAGCGCCTTCGGGTCGGACGCGCCGCGCTCCATCTCGTCCAGCATCCGCAGCTGCCGGTGCAGCAGCGACTGGCTGCGGAACGCGACGTTCAGGAACACCCGGCTGATGCCCTGCCGCAGGTAGGACTCGCGGACGGCGGTCTCGATCGCGGTGTGCTGGACGCGGGTGAAGGCGTCCCCGACCCGGGAGACCTCCCGGCTCTTGCCGATGACCAGCGGCGGCGCCTCCGCCTCCACGTCGACCTCCTCGCCGCGCCGCAGCCGCGCCACGACCCGGGGCAGCCGGTTCGAGGCGAGGTCGAGGGCGGCGCGCTGCAGCCCGCGCAGCTCGCGGGAGAGGCTGCGCGCGGCCAGCAGCGACAGGACGATCGAGGCGATCACGGCGAGCAGCCCGAACCCGCCCGCGATGACCAGCCGCACGATGATGCGGTGGCCGATCGGTTTCGCCATGTCGTCGAGCGCCAGGCTCGCCTGGGTGACGCGCTGGTCCCACGCCTGCCCGAGCAGCTGGGTGGTGGCCGTCCAGTCGCCCGCCTCGGCGGGCAGCCGGTCGCCGCGCGCGTTGACGATCGCCGACTCGGCCGCGCGGTACCGCTGGAAACCGGCGGACTGGGCGAGCTGCCGCAGCGGCGCCCGGATGCTCGCGTTGAGGTCGGCGAGCCCGGCGTCGAACGCCTGCCGTCCCTGCGCCGCGAACTGGACGAACGCGATGTGCTCGGCCGGGGTGAAGCGGCCCCCGCGGCCCATCGCGGAGATGACCAGCGAGTCTTCCTTCAGCATGGCGGCGCGGGCGTTGCCGAGGCTGATCAGGGCGCGGCCCTGGGTGAGGATGTTGACGTCGTCGACCGCGACGAAGCCGTTGAACACGGCGACGAGGTCGTCGAGGACGGTGCTGTAGGAGTTGATGAGGTCGAGCGTCTCGAAGCGCCCGGCGTCGACCCTGGCGCGCAGCTGCGGGAGTTTCGCCAGGTCGCGGACGGCGACGGTGAGCCGCTGCTTGGTCTCGGTCTTCGCGGCGTCCTGCGCGTCCTTGGACAGCGCGGACCGCTTGAAGGCGGCCTCGAGGCCGTCGACGCGGGCGCGCTGCTGCGTGAGCTTCTGCTTGTACTGGGGCTGCTGCGTGACCAGCGCGGCGACGCTCAGGGAACGTTCCGCCTGGAGTTGGCTCACGAGCGTGATGCCGGGCAGCCCGATCTTCTCGTAGGTGGTGGAGAAGTCGTACTTGTCGAACGCGTCGCCCAGCGTGATGTTCGCGGCGAACGCCCACAGGGCTATCAGGGACACCAGCGGGACGAGCAGCAGCGCGGTGATGCGCATGCGGATCGGCCGCCGCTTCCTGGGGCGGGTGCTCTGCTCGCCGGTGCGTCTCGTGCGTCGCGCGCTCTCGGCAGCGAAGTCGCCGTCGCCGGGTTCCTCCCGGGCCGGGGCCGCGTGCGGGGCCGTCGGCCGGCCTTCGGTGTCCATCGGATCACCCACTCGTCGGGGTCGGGCCTGCTGTCGGCCCGCCGCAGGGTTCGTCGAACTCGGGTCGGGGCGGGCGGGCCTCCGGGGCCGCGGTCCGCCGGGTGCGGGGCGGGCGGCCCGTGCGGGCCGGGCTCCGCCGGGTGCGGGACGGGGCGGTCACGGGCGCGCCTCGTCCAGTGCGGCGCGGGCGACCAGGCCGCGCAGCCGGCCGGTGATCATCGCCACCGCCTCGGCATGGCCGCGCGCCGCCTTCTCCCGCGTGCTGTAGCGCCCGACGTCGGCGTGCATCGACAGGTCGGACACGATCGTCTGCCAGAGCAGGGGTCTCCCGTTCGCCGCGAACCCGAGGTCGATCACGGTGAACCAGGTGGAGACGACCACCACGACTCCGCCGACGCGGATGACGTCCTGGGCGAGCAGCCTCGACCGGGCGTCGAGCAGCAGCCGCTGCGCCTCGTCCGCCGTGGCGCGTATCCCATCCGCCCGGTAGTACTCCACGGACATGGCAATCCCCATCGCCGCCGGTAAGGGCGTCCGCCGGCGCGCGCGCGTGGGTCCCGCCGTTCAGCCGAACGGCGGTACGGGGCGGCGCCGCGCCGCGCAGGGTGCATCGCGCCCGAGCCCGCGCGGGCGCGCGGGCCGGGACGGTGCCCGGGTCAGTGCGGGTGCCGCTCGTCGTGCGGCCGGGCGCCGATCTCGCACCAGACCGTCTTGCCGGCGGCGGTGAGGTCGGTGCCGTGCCGGTCGGCGAGGGCCGCGACGAGGAACCAGCCGCGGCCGGTCTCCTCCATGAGGTCGACGGGCCTGGCGTGCGGCAGCGCGGCGCCGCGGTCGTGCACCTCGATCCGCAGCCGGGACCCGGCCCGCAGCAGCCGCAGGCACAGCAGCGTGCCCGTGCCGGCGGCGTGCCGGACGGCACCCGTGACCAGTTCGGAGATCAGGACCTCGGCGTCGTCGCGGGCGTGCGCGGCGCCGGCGGAGCCGAGGACGGCGCGGCCGAACGCGCGGGCCCGCGGGACCGACGCGCGCTCCGCGGGCAGGGTCAGCTCGCCGAGCAGGACGGGGTCCGGCCCCTCCATGGTGGTGAGGCCGTGCGGGTGGGCGGGGACGGTGTGGTGGGGGGTGGCCAGGGTGCTAGGCAACTCGATGGTGCGGTGTTCGCCCGACATGTGGAACGCCTCCTTGACTAAGGCGTGGCGGCCCGTCCCGGCCCGGCCTTGACTCCTGGCCGGGGAGGTCGCTGGGGGTGAATGCCCGTATCGCCGTGCGGGACGCCCCGAGGGGCTCCCCGCGCCGCCCGGCCGACTTCGCCGGTTCGGGCGGGTGCGGCGGCACGGTGTGCGAAGGGGCCGCGGCCGTGCGGCCGGCGCCGGTCACGACGCCTCGCCCCCTTCGGCGTGGGCGCCCGCCCGGGCGCGCAGCAGCCGGGCGGTGCTGGTGAACCACTCGTGGTGCTCCTGCTCGAACCGGCGGCCCCGCAGGCACGTCAGGTAGGGGCCGATCGGCGTGGCGCTGCGCAGGAAGGTGTGCTCGTCCAGGTCGCCGCGCAGGCGTGCGAGCATGCGCTCGAACAGCTCGACCTTCGCGGCGGACATGCGGGCGCGCTCCTCGAGCTGCGCGATCACCGCGTCCGCGGAGATGTGGTCGACGGCCTGCACCATGACCAGGATGTTCTCGCGGATGGTCCCGGGTTTCGCGGGGGTGCTGGCGAAGCGCTCCAGCTCGTCCACGCCGGCCCGGGTGACGGTGTAGACGCGCTTGTTGGGGCGGTCGTGCTGGATGACCTGCCGTCCGCTGATCAGGCCTTCGGTCTCCAACCTCGACAGCTCGGAGTAGAGCTGCTGCGGAACGGCGTGCCAGAAGTTGGAGACCGACAAATCAAAGATCTTGGCCAGCTGGTAGCCGCTGTACTCGCCGTCGAGCAACGCCGCCAGGACCGCGTGACGCAACGCCATCGGACTTCTCTCCCTGCTTGACTCAGGGTGATGCCCGACGTTATCAGACAACGACATGATTAGTCATGCTTTTGACTAGGGTGAGTATGGACGAATTTCGCGACGCCCGGTTCGAGGTCCGCTCCGAGCGCCGTGACCTCGCCGTCCAGCAGCGCCTGCCGGGTCGGGCCGCGCCGCAGCTTGCCGCTCGTCGTGCGGCGGACCGTGCCGCGCCCGGTCAGCACCACGCTGAGCGCGGGCAGCTCGTGCGCGCGCGCCACGGCGGCCTTGATGACCCCCGCCAGCTCGTCCGGCGGCGTCCCGCCCGCGGCGCGCGTGCTGATCTCCTGCACGAGCACGACCTGCTCCCGGCCGTCCTCGGTCGTCACGCCGTCGAGCACGAACGCGGCGCCGATCAGCGCGGCGGGATGCGCCGCCTGCGCGGTCTCCTCGATGTCGTGCGCGTGGACGTTGCGGCCGTTGACGATGATGAGGTCCTTGCTGCGGCCGGTGACGAACACCTCGCCGCCGTCGACGAACCCGAGGTCGCCGGTGCGCAGGAACGGGCCGTCGCCGCCGGCCGTGTACGCCTGGAACGTCACGCGCGTCTCGGCGGGGCTGCGCCAGTAGCCCGCGGCGACGCTGCCGCCGCGCACCCAGATCTCCCCCGCCCGCCCGTCCGGCAGCGGCTCCAGCGTCTCCGGATCGACGACGCGGACGTCCAGGGTGACCGGGCGGCCGCTGCTCACCAGCCGCCGCACCGTCCCGTCGCGCACCGTCCCGTCCAGCGCGTCGTCGCCCGGGCCCTCGCGCTCCTCGCTCTCCTCCGCCGGCTCGGCGCGGCCGCGGGACAGCGCGGCGGCGTCGAAGTCGCGGATCACCGGGCCCGTGCCCCACGGCGCGGCGCTGATGAGCAGCGTCGCCTCCGCCATGCCGTAGCACGGCATCCACATCCGCGGCTCGAACCCGGCGGGCGCGAACCGCTCGCTCCACCGCTCCAGCGTCGCCGCGCGGACGGGCTCGGCGCCGTTCTTCACCGTCTGCAGCGACGACAGGTCCAGCGTCTCGATCTGCCGGTCGGTGACGCGGCGCAGCGCCAACTCGTACCCGAAGTTCGGCGCGACGGTGATCGTCGCGCGGTGCCGGGTGATGAGCTCCAGCCACAGCACCGGCCGCTTGATGAAGGTGATCGGCGAGGTCAGCACGTACCGCATGCCGAGGTACAGCGGCTCCAGGAACTGGCCGACGAGCCCCATGTCGTGGAAGTGCGGGACCCAGCCGACGCCGATCGACTCCGGCGTCCCCTCGATGCGCCGCCTGATCTCCTCCGCGTTGTACAGCAGGTTCCGGTGGGTGACCATCACGCCCTTCGGCTCGCTCGTCGAACCGGACGTGTACTGCAGGAACGCGAGCGTGTCGGGGCCGAACTCCGGCATCGTCCACCCGCCCGCGTCCGCGAGCGGGTCCCCGGTCCCGGCGGCCTCGGTGTCGAGGCACTGCACCTTCCCGTCGAGCCCCGCCTCCTTCAGCCACCCCTCGATCGCGTCGAGATGGGCGCCGTCGGTGAGGATCCAGGTGATGTCGGCGTCCGCGATGATCCGGCGGGTGCGGTCGAAGCGCCCCGCGTCCAGCACCGGAAGCGGCGCCGGGACGGCCACGACCCGCGCGTACAGGCAGCCGACGAACGCCGCCATGAACTCCAGGCCCTCCGGATACAGCAGCAGGACGGCCCGGTCCCGCAGGCCGCGCTCCTCCAGCCGGCGGGCCACCGCCACGGCCCGCCGGTCCAGCTCGGCGAGGCCGAGCACGTCCTCCCGGTAGGCGCGGCCGGGGCCGGGCTCCTCCTTGACGAAGGTGAAGCCCCGCGCGTCCCCGTGCGCCCGCACGGTCTCCCGGACGGCCGACACGAAATCGGTGTGCCTGTCCATGCCCATGGCGCCGTCACACGTCCTCGGCCAGCGACGTCAGCGTGAACCAGCGGCCCTCGCCGGACGTGCGGAACATCGCGTCCTCGAACGCCGGCAGGAACTCCTCCGACAGGACGGTGTCCGGATAGGTGCGCTGCAGCAGCCGCTGCAGGCACAGGACGAGCCACTGCCCGCCCGCGAACGACCCGCCGAACTCGCGGTGGTTGTGCAGCCACGTGAGCATGCACGACACCATCGCGTGCAGCTCGCAGTACCGCCGCGCCCGCATCAGCGCCGCCACCGACGAGGTGTCGCCCTCGCTCTCGCGGATGCCCTCGTCGACCTTCGCGCGCAGCGCGCCGATGCTCGACACCAGGTCCTTCAGCTCGGCGGCGACCCCCGGCGCGGCGTGCGCGTTCGCCGCCGACAGCAGCTCCTCGGAGATCTGCTCGAACCGCTGCCCGACCTCGTCGCGGCCCTCGTTGGTGAGCTGGAGGCGCCGGCCGTCCGGCTCCCAGGTCGGCGGCGTCCGCGTCCACGAGAACAGCTCCGCGAGCAGCGCGTCCTCGCCGCCCGTCTCGTCCGGCGGACGGCACAGGAACGGCAGCTGCGCCGCGACGTTCGCCAGGTTGACGTGCGTGGTGCCCTCGAAGATGCTCGCGATCGCGTGGTCGCGCTGCAGCTTCTGGAACACCCCGTGCGCGACGCCCTCGCGCAGGTAGCCGCGCGCCGCAAGGACCGTTCCCATGCTCGCGACGACCTCGTCCCCCTGCACCGGGACGAAGTACTTCACGATCGACGACCACAGGCTCAGCCGCCCCGGCGCGACCGTCAGGCTGCGCGCCACCGGGATCGCGACGCACTCGGCGATCAGCAGGTCCAGGTGCGCCTTCAGCAGATGGTCGCGGATCACCGGGATCTGGTAGATGTCCGCCCCGTACAGGGTGCGCTGGTGCGCGTACTCCATCGCGATCCGCACCACCGCGTCCATCGTCCCGACCGACAGCGCCGCGATCGCCGTCCTTGTGATCTGCAGCGTCTTCAGCGTCTGGACGAGCCCGGCGCCGCGCCGCCCGATCACGCAGTCCGCCGGCAGCCGCGCCCCGTCGAACGCGACGCCGCTCAGGTCGTGGCCGCGCAGGCCGACCGTCCGGACGGGCGGCAGCGTCGACCAGCTGTCCGGGTCCAGCGTCGTCTTGTCGACCAGCAGCAGCGAGAAGTCCCGCGCGCCGGTCCTGGCGTAGGTCGTGACGAACCGGCCGCGCGTCGCGTTGCCGACCGGCCACTTCGTCCCGGTCAGCACCAGCTCGTCGCCCTTGCTCACCGCCTCGGACTCGCTCGCCATCACGTCGCTGCCGTGGTCGGCCTCCGACACCCCGAAGCACGCGAGGTCGCCGTTCAGCACGCCGTCCGCGACCGTCCTGCGCTGCCGCTCGTCGCCCCACAGCCACACCGGGTTCACCGCCAGCAGGCCCGACCCGTACATCACCGCGACCGTGACGCTGCGCCGCGAGATGCCGCGGGTGACGAAGAACAGCTCCTCCAGCGTCGTCAGGCGCCCGCCCAGCCCGGACGGCACCAGGTACTTCGGGAAACCCCAGGCCCGGACGGCGTCCACCGCCCCGGGCGGCAGCTCGTCGCGCTCCTCGGCCTCGACGATCGCCTTGTAGGAGAACGGCCCGGCCTCGTCGTCCATGGGGTCGCCGAGGAAACCGTCCAGATCGGCTGCGATGCGATGCGCCGGCGACAGGCCGGTGCGTGCGGGGACCATTCCGCTGTCCATCTTCCACTCCCTGTAGCCGAACTTGTCGCGGTGCCCGCGCGCCCTCACCGGCACGCGGCGCCGCCGGGCCGGCGCCCGGAGGCGGCCCCCACGCCCCCGGCCCGCGCGGCCCCGTCACGAAGGGGACGCCCCGTCACGTCCCCTGGTCCTCCATGCGGCGGCCGACCACGCGGGCGAGCGTCATCGCCGCGGGCAGCGGCCGGACCATCACCGTCAGCCCGGTCACCAGCCCGGTCTCGCCGAACCTGAGCAGGTCGAGGCCCTGCAGCGACTTGCCCATGACCCGCGCGCTGAACACCAGCGCCTGCGGGGGCGGCTGCAGGGACCCGCCCGCCGCGTCCGTCCCGGCGAGCTCGTCGGTGTAGCGGAAGTCCTCGAACACCTCCAGCAGGACGCGCAGCAGCGCGGTGACCGCGTCGCGGCCGTGGTAGGGCTTCACCATCACCGGGCTGTGGAACTCGATGCCCGGGTCCAGCGTCCGGGTGATGGCGGCGAGGTCCTTGGCCTCCACCGCCGCTCGGAACGTTCCGGGGACGGTCACGTCGCCGCTCCCTTCGCCGGGGCGGCGCTCGCGCGCGTGATCGGCGCCCGTGATCGCGGGACATGGGCGGGCGATAATGGTCTCTTCATCGTCATCCCGACTCTTCGACTGCCCCCCGAGGCTGCCCGTTCTCAGGTCGCCCGCTCGCCGAGCGGCTCGGCGGCGAGGTGCGCCATCACCTCCGCGACATAATCGTGCCCGGCCGGGCTCAGGTGGATTCCGTCGGCACTCCACATCGCGGGGTCGGCGATTTTCGTCACCGTTTCACGAGCCGGGAACGCCATTCCGAAGTCGGCCGCGGCGCGTTCCAGCTCGGCATTGAAGAGGGCGATGCGCTGCAGCACGCGTTTCTTGCGGAACTGCGAGATGGGAGACCGTTCGAGCAGCGGCGGGCGGGGCACCGGAATCGCCAGCAGGCCGGCCCCGGCGTCCCGCGCCCAGCGGTGCACCTCGTCCAGCCGGGCGCCCGCCGCGGCCGGCTCGAACCCGTTCAGCGCGTCGTTCATGCCGCAGCCGAGCACCGCCAGGCGGGGCCGCGCGGCCCGCACGGCGGGGAGCTGGTCGCGCACCACGTCCTCGATCGTGGCGCCCGCGTCGGAGACGTTCAGCACGTCGCCGGGCGGCACGCCGAGGCGCCGGGCGAGCCGGCCGGCCCAGCCGAGCCAGCCGCCCGCCGGGGCGGGATCGTCGCGGCCCTCGGCCACGCTGTCGCCGAGCACCACCAGGGCGGCGCCCGCGGCCGGCGGGCCGGCCATCACGCGACGAGGTCGAGAAGGTAGGCGGTGAGGTCGGCGACCGTCTCGCGGCGCCGCGCCTCGGCCACGTCCACCTCCACCTGCAGGTGGTCCTCGATGTCGCTGATGATGCTGATCGCGTACACCGAATCGACGCCGTAGCGCGCCAGTTCGACCGCTGGATCGATGTTTTCCGTCGGCCTGTCGAGGTAGAAGGCGATGCGGTCAAGAAGCCACATCTGGAGCTCGTCGTGGGAAATTGTTTGCGATCCGCTCACCGCACTCCCCTTTTTGTCAGAGGATCTTCTGAACCAAACCCCGATGGCCATCCGTAGCTGAGCACATGGCACGGTACATGCATATGTTCGGCATGTCACAGATCTGTCTGTGAACTATCGGACACGAGCATGTCACTTTTCCGTAAATTAAGTCAGCCGGGCGGTAAAACGGAGCCCGCGTACCGGACGGTAACCGGTTCCGTAAGGGGCCCACGACGGGCGCCGTCAGGCGACCGCCGTCACGGCCACCCCATCCGGCCGCTCCTCCCCCGCCCGCCGCCCCACGGCACGCGACCTGCACCGTTCCCCACGACCGCGCACCCGCCCCCGCGCGGCCCGGCACGGGGCGCCGGGCACGTTCCATGAGAATTTCGGACAACCGCCCAATCGGCGCCCGCACCCACCGTTCGATCAGTGATCGGGCCGGACGGGAACGATCGACGCGCCGGTCGCCGGTCCCGTCAGCAATGAACCGACGGGGTTCGGCTCGTGCCGGCGGGCCATCCGGTCCCGCACCGCCCGCGCGCGCTGCGCCCGCCAGCGGTGCGCCGCCGTCCGGCGGAACCGGGCGACATGCACCGCCGCCGGACGGTCCCGTCCCGCCAGCGCGTACCCGTGCCGCCGCAACCGGGCCGCCAGGACGTGCTCGACGAGGTCCGCCTCCCACGCCTGCATCCGCGTCGCCCACGCGCCGACGCTGCGGTCGTTGACGGCCTCGTGCGTCCGCAGGTGCCAGCGGCGCTCGGCCGGGACCGTCCGGCGCGCGTGGTGGTGCGGCTCGGCCATCGCCTCGTCGTACTCCTCCTCGAGGAATCCGCACAGCGCCGCCAGCGACCGTTCCGGCTCGGCGACGAGGTCCTCGTAGCGCATCTCGAAGTAGCGGCCGGGGCCGAGCCGCCGCGCGAGCCTGCTCCCGGTGTCGACGGCCTCCCGCCACGTCAGCGCCGCGGAGTGGACGTCGCCCTCGTACCAGGGCATCCGGACGAGCGAGCTGACCGCGTCCCGCCCGTCGCGGACCAGGTGGACGAACTGCGCGTCCGGGAACATCCGCAGCAGCATCGGCACCTTGCGGAAGTAGCTGGGCCGCTTGTCGCCCCACCGCGCCTTCCCGTGCTCGCGCGCGTAGCGGCGGAACACGGCGGCGAGCGCCGACCCGAGCGTCGGCGGGCCGTGCACGATGTCGTCGACGACCGCGCCGGCGTCCAGGCCGAGGACGTCGAACTTCGTCCCGTCGCCCGCGGTGATCCACTCGCCGAGCGCCCGCCGGTTCGCCTCCGCCCGCAGGTCGCCGAAGCCGAGCCGCCGCGCGTACGCGACGTGCACGAACCTCGTCTCGGACGGCACCGCCAGGCGCCGGTGCGAGTGCAGCATCTGCTGCAGCAGCGTCGTGCCGGAGCGCGGGCAGCCGAGGACGAAGACGGGCCGGTGGGACTGCGTGGTCATGGCGCGTGAAGCTATGGCCGCCGCCTGAACCGGACCTCAGACGAACCTCAGAGTTCGCTGAACGTGCTCAACTCATCACTATAAGCAATGGGCCTTTGCTTCGGAGATGCACCTCCTGCCCCACCGTTTTCCGGAAACGGCTCCGGAGCACGAGAAACACCGACTTCTCCGTTCAGGTCCCGACAAAAGGCTTCCCTCTTCGGGAGAACCGGGGTAAAGTAACCCCCGGTGTGCCGGGAAGTCTGGTCGGCGAGACAGGATTTGTCTCCGACCAGGAGGATTTCAGATGACTCCCCGGCCCTTTCTCATGGACCCGCCCCCGCCGCGGCGCCGTGTCCCGCGTCCCACCCCGCGCAGCCTCCGGCTTCGGGCCGGCCTGACCTCTGCGACCTGGGCGGACTCATATCCGGACACATGACCGGCCGTATTCGGCCGTGCGCCGGATATGGCAGCGCATTTTCCTTCTGAACCGGTGACCGCATTCGGCGGCCCGGACGGTGAATGACGCCTCGGGGCGGGAGCGTGCACAGCCATGCGTGAATTCGTCGACACCGCGCTCGGCTTCCCCACGGCGCTTTTCAGCTTCTCTCTGGTCGTGGTCGCCGCGTACTGGGCGCTCGTCCTGCTCGGCGGCCTGGGGCACTTCCACGCCGGCACCGATGGCCATACGGGGGCCGGTGCCGGCGCGGGAGGCCACTTCCACGGCCACGGCGGTTTCCACGGCGACGGCGGTCTCCACGGACATGGCGGCTTCCACGGCGACGGCGGCCTCCACGGGCATAGCGCCGCGCATGGGGCCGTCCACGGGCACGGCGCGGCGCACGGGCAGGGGGCCGGGCACGGTCACGGCGGCGGGCACGATCCGTCCGGCGGCCACGAGGACGGCCACGGATCGGGCGGGCCGCTCGGCGCGATCGGGCTGGGCGGCGTGCCCGCCACCATCACGCTGTCGCTGCTGATCGCGCTGGCCTGGTTCGCGAGCCTGGCCGGGTCGGTGCTGGCCGGCGGCGGCACGCCGGCCCCGCCGCTCGCCGGCGCCGTGCTGGCCGGGGCGCTCGCGGCGGCGTGGCTCGGGACGCGGCTCGCGATCGTCCCGCTGCGCCGGGTGTTCCGCGAGGAGCCGGCGGCGTCGCTGCGCGACTTCGTCGGCCGCACCTGCGTCATCCGCACCGGGCGGGTCGGCGCCGACTTCGGCCAGGCCGAGGTCACCGCCGACGACGGCTCGTCCGCCATCGTGCAGGTCCGCCGGCACGCGCTGGACGTCGCCGCCGAGGGCGCCCCCGCCGGCGCCGCGGAGCCCGCGCTCACCGCCGGCAGCACCGCACTGATCTTCGACTTCGATCCGGACGGCCAGTTCTTCTGGGTCATGCCCTACGAGCAGGCCCCCTGACCTCCGGCCTTCCCGACCCCCGCATCCCACATCCCCCCAGTAGACAGGGATCCCGATGGACGCCATCACGATCGGAGCGGGCGTGCTGATCGCGCTCGCGCTGCTCATCGCGCTCGGCATCGCGCTGATGATGACCCGGCTGTTCCGCAAGGTCGACCAGGGCAGCGCGCTGATCATCTCCAAGCTGAAGAAGGTCGACGTCACCTTCACCGGCGCGGTGGTCCTGCCGGTCCTGCACAAGGCCGAGCTGATGGACATCTCGGTGAAGACGATCGAGATCGAGCGGACCGGCCGGGACGGGCTGATCTGCAAGGACAACATCCGCGCCGACATCCGCATCACGTTCTTCGTCCGGGTGAACAAGACCGTCGAGGACGTGATCAAGGTGGCGCAGGCGATCGGCACCGACCGCGCCAGCCACCAGGACACGCTGCAGGCGCTGTTCGCGGCGAAGTTCTCCGAGGCGCTCAAGACCGTCGGCAAGCACCTGGACTTCACCGACCTCTACACCCGCCGGCACGAGTTCCGCGACCACATCATCGAGCTCATCGGCACCGACCTGAACGGCTACAGCCTGGAGGACGCGGCGATCGACTACCTGGAGCAGACGCCGCTGCTGTCGCTGGACAAGTCCAACATCCTCGACGCGCAGGGCATCCGGAAGATCACCGAGCTGACCGCGATCGAGCACGTCCGGACCAACGAGTACACCCGCAACGAGGAGAAGGAGATCACCCGCCAGAACGTCGAGGCGCGCGAGGCGATCCTGGAGCTGGAGCGCCGCCAGGCGGACGCGGAGCTGCGGCAGCAGCGCGAGATCGAGACCGTCCGGGCGCGGGAGAAGGCGGAGACCGAGCGGGTGCAGGCGGAGGAGCGGCTGCGCGCGCGGACCGCGGACATCCGCACCGACGAGCAGCTCGGCGTGCAGCAGGAGAACCGCGACCGCGAGGTGGCGGTGGCCGCGAAGAACAAGGAGCGGGTCATCGCGGTCGAGAACGAGCGGATCGAGAAGGACCGGATGCTGGAGGTCATCGCCCGCGAGCGCGAGACGGAGCTGACCCGCATCGCCGCGAACAAGGAGGTCGAGGCGGAGAAGCGGGAGATCGCGAACGTGATCCGGGAGCGCATCGCGGTCGAGCGGACGGTCGCCGAGCAGGAGGAGTCCATCAAGCGGGTGCGGGTGGTCGAGGAGGCCGAGCGGACCCGCCAGGCGGTGATCATCCAGGCCGAGGCGGAGGCGCAGGAGAGCCTCGTCAAGGACATCAAGGCGGCGGAGGCCGCGGAGGCGGCCGCGCAGCACCGCGCCCGCGAGCAGCTGACGATGGCCGACGCGCGGCGGCAGGCGTCCGAGCTGGACGCGCAGGCGAAGATCCGGCTGGCCGAGGGGATCCGCGCGGAGGCCGCGGCGGAGGGCCTCGCGGAGGTCGAGGTCCGGGAGCGGGACGCGGCGGCGATCGAGAAGGTCGGCCGCGCGGAGGCGACGGTCGCCGAGCAGA
This sequence comes from Actinomadura sp. NPDC048394, assembly GCF_040651755.1. Classification (NCBI taxonomy): domain Bacteria; kingdom Bacillati; phylum Actinomycetota; class Actinomycetes; order Streptosporangiales; family Thermomonosporaceae; genus Actinomadura; species Actinomadura sp. NPDC048394. The sequence goes on from NZ_JBEZJL010000086.1 coordinate 29,264, forward strand.
AGGCGCTCGCCGAGGCGGTCCGGATCAAGGGCGCGCTGAAGGCCGAGGCCGAGGGGCTCACCGACAAGGCGGCGGCGATGGCGGCGCTGGACGACGCCACGCGCCAGCACGAGGAGTACCGGCTGCGGCTGCAGGCGGAGAAGGACGTCCGGCTCGCGGGGATGCAGGTGCAGCGGGAGGTCGCGGAGGCGCAGGCGACGGTGCTCGCGGCGGGGCTGGAGAAGGCCGACATCGACATCGTCGGCGGCGACAGCGTGTTCTTCGACAAGCTCGTCGGGTCGATCGCGCTCGGCAAGGGCGTGGACGGGTTCGTCGGCGGCTCGGAGACCGTGCGGGCGCTGGGCGGTTCGTGGCTGGACGGGACGGGCTCGTTCAGCGGCGACCTGACCCGGGTCCTGGAGTCGGCCGGCGGCGGGGGCGTCGGGGGCCTGACGATCGCGGCGCTGCTGACGCGGCTCGCCTCGGCCGGCGGCCCGAACGCCCCCGCGCTCAGCGACCTGCTGGACGCCGCCGAGCGCCTCGGCGTGGCGGACGCGCCGGTCGCGGCGGTGCCGTCCGCGGGATCGAACGGCACTCCGCTGACCCCGGCGGGCTGACCGTCCGGCCGCATCGACCCGCGGCGCGCCGCCCGCAGCGACCCCTCATGGGGCGGCGCGCCGCGACCGGACTCCCGACCAGGATGGAAGTGGACGCGTGAGCGGGCTCGACCAGGGGACGTACGAGGTGCTGCGGGCGCGGCTCGCGGAGCGGGCCGCGGAGGCGGCGCGGCGGGCGGAGGCGCTGAACGCCCGCCGGCTGGAGGTGTTCGGCGGCGCGGAGCTGCGGCTGACCGGTACCGAGCAGGTCCGGACGGAGCGCGCGGGCGTGCCCCGCGACGTGGTCGCGCTCGGCGGGATGCTGCTGCTCGGCTGCAACGCGCCCGGGACGGCGAACACGACGTCCGTCGAGGACGTGTTCTCGCTGCACCGGTTCGACGACGACGGCGCGCTCGGGCCGGCGGGCGCGGACGCGGTGCCCGGGCTGCTGGACGACCCGCGCTTCCACCGCGACTTCGCCGACATGTTCCGGTACTACCGGCAGGCGAGGCTGCTGCAGCTGCGGCTGGTGGAGGGGCGGCTGCTCGCGGTGTTCCAGACCGGGCCGCAGCTGTCCGACCTGCGCGTCCTGCGCTGGCGGACGGCCCCGGACGGCACCGTCGCCTACGAGGACAACCAGGGCGAGCGCGACCATTCGTTCCCGCCGGCGCACGAGGTCGAGTGGATCGAGACGACCCGCGACGACCACGTCCGCGGCCTGCACCCGCACATCTCGGTCGAGGGCGAGGTGTTCGTCGACACGGTCGGCGGGACGCTGACGGTCAAGGTGGAGAACGACACGTCCACCGGCAAGGGGATCCACTCCGAGCCGGTGGACGAGCCGCTGCAGGCCCTCGCCGACGCCGACGTCCGGTACGCGCGGGTCGGCGCGCTGATCCTGCTGCGGATCCGGCCGTACAACGAGCCGGCGTGGCGGCACCTGGTGTTCAACGTGCGGACGAAGGAGGTCGTGCGGCTCGACGGGATCGAGCAGGCGTGCCGGCGGCTGCCCGACGACCACGGGATCGTCTTCCCGGGCGGCTACTGCCTGGACACGGGCGTGGTGAAGACGTTCGACACCGACGTCACCGGGCTGGAGTACGAGCGGATCGTCCGGTCGCCGAACGGCGAGGACGTGCTGTACGTGTTCCATTCGCGGGCGGACGGGCGGTCGCTGCTGCTGCCGTACAACGTGATCCGCAAGCGGGTCGCGACGCCGATCACGTGCCACGGGTACTCGCTGTTCGGGGACGGGACGCTGGTGGTGCTGCGGGCGCTGTCGGCGGAGCCGGTCCGGGCGCATCCGGTGCAGGTGTGGGCGACGCCGTTCGTGTCGGACGAGCACGCCGCGGCGCAGCCGGTGGGGACGGGCCCGCTGGAGCGGGTCGGGAACGCGGACCTGGTCCGGGGCATCTCCGAGTGCCTGTCGATCACCCGGATGGTGGACGAGATGTCGCCGTCCGCGCGGGTGTTCGAGGCGCTGATCGCGGCGTGCACGCGGGCGGTCGACCTGTTCCACTGGCTGGCGGACGCGGAGCTGGGCGATCTCGCGGCGCCGCTCGCGGACGTCCGGGCGACGGCCGGGCAGGTGCTGGACGAGTACGAGAAGGTCCGCGCGCTCACCGAGCAGGCGGCGGCCGCCGTGGACGAGGCGGGCGAGGACGTCACCGCGCTGGTCCGCCGGGTGAACGCCGAGGAGCCCGCGACGGCGGACGGCTGGGTCGCGCAGCTCGCGGAGATGCGCCGGGCGCTCGGCCGCCTGGAGACGCTCCGCGACGTGCGGTACGCCGACACGGCCCGCATCGACGAGCTGTCGGAGACGGTGGAGACGGAGCTGCGCGGCCTGGGCGAGCGGTCCGTCCGGTTCCTGCAGGGCGAGGGCGCCTTCACCGGCTACCACGCCGAGGTGGAGCGGATCGCCGAGGCGGCCGGGGCGATCGCGACGGCCGCCGGCGCGGCGCCGCTCGCCGATCTCCTCGACGCGCAGAACGAGGGCCTGGAGGTCGTCACCGAGGTCGTCGGGGACCTCGACATCACCGACGCGACGGCCCGCACCGCGATCCTGGAGCGCGTCGGCGAGGTGCTCGGCGGGCTCAACCGGGCCCGTGCCGTCCTGGACAACCGGCGCCGCGAGCTGCTGGAGCACGAGGGGCGCGCCGCGTTCGCCGCCGAGCTGGCGCTGCTGGACCAGGCGGTCGCGGGCGCGCTGGCCTCCGCGTCCACCCCGGAGCGCTGCGACGAGCAGCTCGGCCGGCTGCTGCTCCGGCTGGAGACGCTGCAGGCGCGGTTCGCCGAGCTGGAGGAGTTCGCCGCCGGGCTGGAGACCAAGCGCACCGAGCTGTACGAGGCGTTCTCGTCGCGCAAGCAGACGCTGCTGGACGAGCGGGCGCGCCGCGCCGGACGGCTCACCGCGTCCGCGGACCGGATCCTCGCCGGGGTGCGGCGCCGCGCCGCGTCCCTCGCCTCGCCCGACGAGGTGAACGCCTACTTCGCGACGGACGCGATGGTGGCCCGGATCCGCGCGATAGCGGACGAGCTGCGGGAACTCGGCGACGACGTGCGCGCCGAGGAGCTGGACGGGCGGGTGAAGGCGGCCCGGCAGGAGGCGGCGCGGGCGCTGCGCGACCGGCTCGACCTGTACGGCGACGACGGCACCACGATCCGCCTCGGCCGGCACCGGTTCGCGGTGAACACCCGCCCGATCGAGCTGACGCTCGTCCCGCACGACGGCGGGCTCGCGTTCAGCGTCACCGGGACCGACTACCGGGCGCCCGTCCGCGACGAGGCCTTCGCGGCGACCCGCGACCTGTGGGACCAGAGCCTCGTCTCGGAGACACCGGAGACGTACCGGGCGGAGTACCTGGCGGCGTCGATCCTCGCCGCCCGGCCGCCGGCCGAGCTGCTGGACGCCGACCTGCTGCGGGTGGTGCGGGAGGCGGCGGCCGACCGCTACGACGAGGGCTACGAGCGCGGCGTCCACGACCACGACGCCGCCCGCATCCTCGACGTGCTGGTGCGCCTGTACGCCGACGCGGGCCTGCTGCGCTACCCGTCGTCCGCGCGCGCCACCGCCCAGCTGTTCTGGACGCACGGCCCCGACGCCGGCGCCCGCGCGGCCTGGACGACCCGCGCCCGGTCCCTCGTCCGGGCCCGCCGGTCGTTCGGGCGCGCGCCCGCGCTGGACGACCTCGCCGGGGAGCTGACCTCGGCCGTCGAGGAGTTCGCGGCGCGCACCGGGCTGCCCGCGCCGGACGGCCCCGCGGCCGCCGAGTACCTGATCGAGGAGCTGACCACCGCGCCCGACGGGTTCGTCATCGGCACCGGCGCCCGCGACCTGTTGAAGTCGTTCGGCCCGCACCTGGCCGACCTGGAGGAGGACCTGCGGGCGCTCGGCGGCGACCTCGCCGCCCGCCACCAGCTCGCCGGGGCGTGGCTCGGCTCCCACCTCGCCGCGACCCCGGACGCCGACCCGGCCGACCTGCCCGAGGCCGTCGCGGCCGTGCTGTGCTCGTCCGCCCGCTACGACTCCCCCGCCGCGCTCACCGCCACCGTCGACGACCTGCTCGGCGCCCACCCGCGCATCACCGGCCGCCGCCTGGACGTCCGGCTGGACGAACTCCTCGCGCGCACACAGCGGTTCCGTACCGAGCGCGTACCCGCGTTCCGCGCCTACCAGCGGCGGCGCAACGAGCTGGTCGCCGCCGAGTCGGAGCGGCTCGGGCTCGCCGCCCTCAAGCCCCGCACGATGAGCGCGTTCGTCCGCAACCGGCTCGTCGACGAGGTGTACCTGCCCCTCATCGGCGACAACCTCGCCAAGCAGCTCGGCGCCGCCGGGGGCGCCAAGCGCACCGACCAGATGGGCCTGCTCCTGCTGATCTCGCCGCCCGGTTACGGCAAGACGACGCTGATGGAGTACGTCGCGGACCGGCTCGGCCTCGCCCTCGTCAAGGTGGACGGTCCGGCGCTCGGCCACGACGTCACGTCCCTCGACCCGGCGAAGGCGCCGAACGCCACCGCCGCGCGCGAGGTCGAGAAGATCAACTTCGCGCTGGAGATGGGCAACAACGTCCTGCTGTACCTCGACGACGTCCAGCACACCTCGCCGGAGTTCCTGCAGAAGTTCATCCCGCTCTGCGACGCGCAGCGCCGCATCGAGGGCGCCTCCCGCACCCACGACCTGCGCGGCAAGCGCTTCGCCGTCTGCATGGCCGGCAACCCGTACACCGAGTCCGGGCAGCGCTTCCGGATCCCCGACATGCTCGCCAACCGCGCCGACGTCTGGAACCTCGGCGACGTCCTGTCCGGCAAGGACGAGCTGTTCGCGCTCAGCTACGTCGAGAACGCGCTGACCTCCAACCCGATGCTCGCGCCGCTCGCCGGCCGCGACCGCGGCGACGTCGAACTCCTCGTCCGGCTGGCGTCCGGCGACGCGGGCGTCCGCCCGGACCGCCTCGCGCACCCGTACTCGCAGGCCGAGCTCGACCAGATCCTTTCGGTCATGGCGAAGCTCCGGCGCGTCCAGCAGGTGGTGCTGACGGTGAACCGCGCCTACATCGCCTCGGCCGCGCAGGACGACGCGTCCCGCACCGAGCCGCCGTTCCGGCTCCAGGGCTCCTACCGCGACATGAACCGGCTCGCCGAGCGCGTCCTCCCGGTGATGAACGCCGCCGAACTCGAAACGCTCATCGACGACCACTACCGCGCCGAGGCGCAGACCCTCACGTCCGACACCGAGTCGAACCTGCTGAAGCTGGCGGAGCTCCGGAACGTCCTCACCCCGGAGCAGGAGGCCCGCTGGACGGAGATCAAGGCCGCCTACGTGCGCGGCCGGACCCTCGCCGGCCACGAGGACGACCCGTCCGTAGGCGCCCTCCTCCACCTCGCCGACCAGCTCTCCGCCATCGAAAAGACCCTCCGCGACCGCTGACCCGACCGGCCCGCGCTCGGTTTCAGCCGGAGAGGTCCGCGACGCGCTGCCGCAGCGCCTCGTGGACGTCCAGCGGGCTCGTCGGCCAGATCCGCACGGCGCCGTCCTCGCAGCCGCTGGCGAGCCGGTCCCCGTCGGGGCTGAACGCCACCGCCCAGACCGCCCCCGGGTGCGGGTAGGTGACCAGGAGGTCGGCTCCGCCCGCGTGGTTCCACAGCCGGACGCCCCCGTCCCGGGAGCCCGTCGCGAGATGGGTCCGGGCGGGGCTGAACCGCGCCGCGTGGGCCTCACCGGTGGCCAGCTTGCGGACCATCCGCCCGTCGTGCGCGTCCCACAGCCGCGCGGTCCCGTCGCCGCTCGACGTCAGCACCAGCCGCCCGCTGCGGCTCCAGTCGACCGCGTGCAGCGCCGCCGTGTGCGAGGAGAGCCGATCCGGCTCGCCCCCGGACCCGGGCCGCCACAGGCGCGCGTCGGTCTGCCAGTCGGCCACGGCGAGCCGCTCTCCGGTCGGGCTCCACGCGGCGTCCTCGACGATCTGGTCGCCCGCGAGGCGGGCGCGCTCCCGCAGACCGTCGGCCGACCACACGGCCACCGATCCGTCGTGGGACGTGGAGGCCAGCAGCCGCCCGTCGGGGCTCCACCGCACCGCCGTGACGCGGTCGCCGTGGCCCCGCACGGACGCCTCCGCCGCGAGCGTCCCGGCGGCGCGGACGGCGACCGTGCCGTCCTCGCCGCCGACGGCCAGCGCGCTACCGTCCGGGCTCCAGGCGACCGCGGCGGCGTCGAACAGCAGCTCGGCCAGCGGATCCTCCCCGGTGACGTCCCAGATCCGCACGAGGCCGTCCTGCCCGGCGGACGCGACGCGGCGCCCGCCCGGCTCCCAGGCGACGTCGAGCACGCGGCCGCCGTGCCGGCCGGCGACCGAGGGCACGAATCCCCCGTCCACGCCGGCGACGCGGGCGGTGGCGTCCTCGCCGCCGGACAGCAGCAGCCGCCCGTCGGGGCTCCACGCCACGCCCGACGCCCAGCCGACATGCCCGGGAAGCGCGTCGACGGTCTGCCCGAGATCGAAGTCCAGGACCCGGACCGTGCCGTCCTCCCCGCACACGGCCGCCCGCCGCCGGACCGGCGACCAGGCCACGCCGTAGAGCGGTGTGGCGGCGACCGGCCAGCGGCGCGCCGGCGCGAACCGCTCGGCGTCCCACAGGCAGACGCTCCCGTCCTCGCCGGCCGTCAGGAGCTCCGCGCCGTCCCCACTCCAGGCGACCGCGGGCACCGGCCCGTCGTGCGACCGCAGCGTCGCGACCCGCTCGCCGCCGTCGACCGCCCAGACGGCTGCCGTGCGGTCGTAGCTGCCCGTGCAGATCCGGTCCCCGTCCGGATGCCACTCGGCCGACCGCACCCAGTCCTCGTGGCCCTCCAGCACCCGGAGCGTCGCGCCGGTGGCCGCGTCCCAGATCCGCGCGGTGCGGTCCGTGCCGCCGGTCACCACCAGCCGGCCGTCGGGGCTCCACCGCGCCGACGACACCCACCCGGCATGGCCGCGCAGGGTGCCGAGCGCCCGCCGGCCCTCGACGTCCCACACCCGGGCGGTCCCGTCCCACCCGCCGCTGACCAGCCGGGCGCCGGAGCGGTCGAAGTCGAGGGAGGTGACGCAGTCCTGGCCCGCCTCGATCACCGCCAGCAGCCGCCCCCGGACGGCGTCCCACAGCCGGATCGTGCGGTCGTAGCCCGCGGTGGCGGCGCGCCGTCCGTCGGGATGCCACGCCACCGCCGAGAGCCGGTCGGAGTGCCCCCGCAGGATCCGGCGGATCTTCGCCTCGCTGAACACCCGGAACATGGCCCGCTGCACGAGCGGGACGTCCCCGCCGTCGTCCGCGGCCCGCAGCGCCAGCTCCAGCGCCGTCTCCGGCGCCGCCTCGAGCTCGAAGACGGCCTGCCCGGCGCGCGCGAGGGTCCGGTCGGACTGCTCGCGGGCCGTCGCGGTGTCCTCCGCGACCCGGCTCGACGTCAGGAACACGTCCTCCAGGCGGCTCAGCAGCCGGTGGTTGCGGGTGGCCCAGTCGCCCGCCGCCGCCAGCCGGAGCCCGCGGTACAGGTAGCTGTCCTCGCGCCCGTGCTCGTCCCACTCCTGCGCGGCCTCGGTGAGCAGCCGGTGCGTGCGCAGGTCCGCCGCGTCCTGCTGGAGCCAGTCGCCGAGCGTCCCCCAGTTGTCGATCAAGGCCTCGTGCACGATCTCCACGGAGTCGCGGTCGGCGGCGATCAGCCGGGCGTCGCGGTGCGACAGCCGGAGGATCACCTGCTCGACCTCCCGCGGGTCGGCGGCCACGAGGTCGAGCTCGTGCCGGGCGACGCGCCGCCGGGTGTAGGTGCCGTCGCGGACCGCGACGAGCCGCAGGAACAGCAGGCGGGCGAGCTCCCGCCGGCGGTCGTCGAGGGAGGCGTAGGTGTCGTCGGCGAGCCGGTCCAGCGCCCCGCCGATCCCGCCGACGGCGTCGTAGTCGGCGTGGGTGAGCCAGACGCCGCGGCGGCGGCGCCACAGCGCCGCGAGCGCCGTCTGCAGCAGCGGCAGCGCGCCGGAACGCCCGCGCATCTCGGCCAGCACCCGGTCGACGAGGCCGCGCTCGAACAGCGCGCCCACGTGCTGCGCCGGCATCAGCATCGCCTCGCGCAGCGACGGCTCGTCGAGCGGGCCGAGCAGCAGCTGGCCCGCCGTGAGCAGCTCGCGCAGCTCGGCGAAGGCCAGGCAGTGCTGGACGAAGTCGGCGCGCAGCGTGACGACCACCCGGATCTCCCCGGCGAGGACCTCGGCCGCCCGGTGCAGGCTCTGGACGAAGCGCAGCTGCGGGTCGACGTCCCCGCGGTGCCGCGGCTTGAGGGTGAACAGCTCCTCGAACTGGTCGACGATGAGCAGCAGCCGGTCGAACCGGTCGTCGCCGGCGAGGAGGTCGTGCACGGCCTTGGCGAGCTCCTCCGGGTCGTCCAGGATCCGCCGTTCGAGGTCCGCGGCGGCGGCCCGGCCGCCGCCCGTGAGCTCGGCGAGACGGGTCGCCACCGCGCGGACCGGCCAGGGGCCGGGCACGAGGTCGGCGACCAGCGTCCGCGGCCCCGCCGCCGGCACCAGCCCGGCCATCACCAGCGACGACTTGCCGGAGCCGGACGCGCCGACGACCGCGGTGAACGGCGCGCGGCGCACCTGCTCGACGAGCGCCGCGGTCTCCCGCGCGCGGCCGAAGAACAGCGGCGCCTCGCCGGCGGTGAAGGCCCGCAGGCTCGGGAACGGCGCGGGCTCGTCGGGCAGCGTCGTGCGCGGTCGCGGAGGGGCGAAGCCCTCGACGGTGGAGACCAGCTCGGTGGCGGTGGACGGCTCGTGCGGTCCGGCGCGCAGATCGACGGCGAGCCGCTGGGACAGGAACGCGGGCAGCAGCGCCGCGGAGGCGCCGGGCAGCAGGACCGGAACGACGCGCAGGTTGCTGCGCCGGCGGGTGGCGTACTCGATGGCGTTCCGGATGCCGGCGGCGCGGCGGGCGGTGACGCCGGCCGGGCCGACGAGCACGGCGACCGTCTCCGTCCGGTCCAGCGCGGCCCCGATCGGGTCGGCGTCCGTCGCCGTGTCGTTCGCTGCCGCGTCGCCGGGTGTTGTTGTGTCGCCGGACGTCGCTGTGCCGTCGGGTGCCGTCGGGTCGTCCAGAGATCTGATGCTGTGCCGCATCAGCAGCCGCGCCACCAGGTCGGCGGACGCGTCGTCGCCGTCCTCGTAGGAGAGGAAGACCGTCCGCGACGGCGGGGGCGGCTCCTGCCGGACCGCCGCGTCGGGAGGCTCGCCGAGGACGTCGACGAGCAGTTCGGCCGTCGCGGGAAGGCCGGTGAGCTCCCGCAGCCGGTCGAGCCGCTCCAGGTCGAGCGGCGCGAGCCAGCCGTCGACCCGGGTGGCGGTGAGCACGCCGAGGCCGTCGGAGCGGTGGTGGCGCGAGACCAGCCCGATGATCGCGCCGCGGGCGAACACGGCGGCTCCCGACATGCCCTCCCAGGGGGAGGCGTCCGGGTCCGGGTCGCGCTCCGGCGCGTCCACGCGGATCTCCAGGGTGCCCTCGCGCCGGTGCGACAGGGCGGCGATGGTGCCGCGCACGTGGCTCGAATCGCGGTACCAGCCGCGGGGGCCGCGCCGCAGCTTGTAGCGCGGGAAGCCGACGGCGGAGCAGGACAGCACGGTATCGATGTCGTCGACCCAGCCGAAGCGGACCGGCGGCGGCGGACCCGCGCCCTCGACCGCCGGCGGCCAGTGGCCTTCGAGGACCGCGACGTCGACGCCCTCATCGCACCAGGCGACCTCCGCCGGCCCGTCCACCTCGTCGTCCCGGTCGGCGTCGAACCTGACGCGTATCCGTGCGGCCCCGGCGACGACGTGGGCGGCGGTGAGGACCCGCGTCTCCGAGATCCGGTACCCCGATCCACGCACCCTGGACCCGTCCGGCAGGACGACGATGACCTCGGCCGCCCGGTGCGGATCGAGCCGGTGCGGGTCGGACCGGCGGGGGTCGGGCCAGCGGGGATCGGGCCGGTGCGGGTCGGGCCGGTGTCCGGGGGCATGCTCCGGGCGCCGGCTCGTCGGGGGCATGCCGTTACTGCTCGTCCGGGCGTTCGCGGCCGGAGACGTACGGCGACGCGGTCGAGCCGGCCTTGCGCGGGGTGAGCGACAGCTTGATCCGCTGCAGCGAGGTCGAGGCGAGCCGTCCGTCGGACTCCAGGTCGACGACCCAGAACCGCGCCTTCGCCTTCGCCCCGCCGGCCTTCTCCACGCCGACGCTGACCTCCAGCTCGATCGGGCCGAGCTCGAACTGCAGCCCCTCGCCGGGTGCCGCGGACATCGCCTCGTTGAGCTCGGAGCGCAGGTCGCGGATCAGCTCTCTCAGTTCGATCATGGCGGCGCCACCTACGACTCGAGTCCCGTGAGATCGCTCATGCTAGCCGGTCGACGTCGACGACCCTGGCTCCGTCGCGTGCGCGGCAGGCCCCGGAACCGCGGATGTCCCGGCCCGTCTTGACGCGCAGCAGCCAGCGGTCCGTCCCGTCGTAGCGCGGCTGGAACGCCGGACGGCCGTGCACCGCCCGGCGGTTGTCGAGGAAGTACAGATCGCCCGGGACGGCGGTGAAGGGCCACAGCGCCGCGTCGAGGGCGGCACCGAGAACGGCCAGCGCCTCCGCCGCGTCGTCCGCGCCCGGGGCCGGGACCATGTAGACCGAGTCGGCGCTGAGGTAGGGCCGGTCGGCGGGGCCGTACAGCACGGGCGCGTAGTCGATCCGCCCCTGCGCCCCGAGCTGCGGCATGCCGAACAGCGGCCGCCGGAGGACGTCCTCCACCGCCGGGTCGAGCACCAGGTCGTCGGCGAGCCCGATGGTGGTCGGCACCTCCCCTGGGTTGCGCAGGCAGAGGAACGCGAGGTGGTCGGGGCTGAACCGGAAACCCGCCTCCTCCGTGTGCCAGGCCAGCTCCCGCGTGCTGCTGTTGGCGCTGACGTGGGCCTCCGCGCCGAGGACCGGCACGATGTGGTTGACGAGATGCCCGTCCTGCGTCGTGGACAGCGCGAACGCGTCACCGACGAGCGACGCCGCCAGGACCAGCAGCAGCTGATGGCGGTGCGTCGTGTTCCCTGCGGGCGGCCATGCGTCCTGCCAGTCGCGCGGGGTGGGGCCGAGCGCCGCGTCGTGGACCGGCCAGCCCTCGACCACGAACAGCGGCCGCTCGCGGCTGCGGCAGGAAACGAGGAAGGTGCGCAACCGCAAGGGCAGGCGCTGTGCGATGGCCTCGGCCTCCTGGACGAAGTCCGCACCGTCCACGTCCCCGTACCGGGCGGCCACCTCGGTGAGAAGCGAGTCGATCTGCTCGATCTCGCCGTCCCGCAAGGTGAGACGGCCGGGTCCGGTCACTTCCCTCCTCGGCGGCGAAGCCCCGGCGGCACGGGCCGCGCCACGGGGAACGGAACCGGTTCTCAGCGGACCGGAGGCGGCGGCGGAGGCGGAGGGGGTGGAGGCGGCGGGGTGGGCCGCGGAGTCGTCGGAGAGGGGGGCGCCGGGCGCGGAGGCGGCGGCGGAGGCGGAGGGGGTGGAGGCGGCGGGGTGGGCCGCGGAGTCGTCGGAGAGGGGGGCGCCGGGCGCGGAGGAGGCTGCGGAGGGAACCGCATCGTCCGTCCCCGCGTCGGCACACCACCCGGGCCTGCGGCCTCCACGGGCGTCCGGGGGGACGTCTCGTCGTTCAGCATTGCGCGTTCTCCTTACCCGCCCCGTCCGGCTCGGGCCGGAACGAAGACACGAAGCCGAAGCCGTCGTGTGACCGCCTCATCGTGAGCGCGCCGTGCCACAGGGTCAAGAACGCAGGCCGACATCGGCCTCATGGGGCAGTACCAGGAAGCGCCGAACTCTCAGGACGCCGCTTGCGTCGCTCGCGGGGGGACGCCGTGGCCTTCGCGGGCCGCTTGGGGACGCCGCGGGCTTCGCGGGCGCGCGTCCACCGGCGCGGCACCGGAACACTCGGCGGCCGCGCCGGCCTGGTCGTTCGTCGTGGTCGTCCCGGTCACTTCTGGTCGGACCGGGCACGGCGCATCAGCGCCGGCATCATCTTGATCAGGACGGCGGCCATCGCGGCCACCAGCATCCCGACCATCATGCGGCCCGCCATGGCCCGCATGCCGCGCTTGCGCATGCCCATGCTCTGCTTCCTCATCGCTCAACTCCTTCCTGTTCCGGTGGTGGCGCGGCCTCCGCCGCGCGGGTCGCCGGCCGCGAGCTCGGCCAGCAGCCGGTCGAGACCGGCGCCGCCGAACAGGTCGTCCGGAGTCTGCGGGGCCACCTGGGGCCAGTCGTAGAGGACGATCGGCGCGGCCAGCACCGTGCCGTGCCCGCCCGGCGGGCCCGCCAGGACGGGCCACAGGCCGTCGCTGTGGCAGGCCGCAGCCGCACCGGCGAGCCGCGCGGGCGGGTCGGCCGGGGAGACGAACGCCCCGCCGGACGCGTCCGCGACGAGGTGCGCGCACAGCATCGCGGAGCGGGCCGCCTCGTCCCGGTCCGCGGCGGCGCCGGTGTTGACGAGCACGGCGCGCAGCCGGACGGCGCCGGGCGCGGCCCGCTCCGCCGACAGCACGACGGTGCCGGTCACCCGGTCCCACGTGCGGACGATCCGCGCCGTCCCCTCGACCGTCCCCTCGAGCGTCCCCTCGACCGGCCTCTCGACCGGGCTCTGGACCGTCCCCTCGACCGGCTTCTCGTCGAGGCCGGCGGCGATGGCGACGGGCACGCGGACGGGCGAGCGCAGCAGCCGTTCCACCGGCAGCCGGCCGCTGGTGATCTCGCGTTCGCGCGCCTCCTGCCGCGTCCGGTACGTCCCGGGGCCGACCTTCAGCTCGGGCACGGGCGCGTCGCCGTCCATCATCTGCCGGTGCACGGTCTGCAGGAAGCGCAGCGTGAACTCGACGGTCGATTCCGGGCCGTCCTCCAGAAGGAATTCCGCGGACACCGTCCAGCGGCCGCCGGACCGTTCCGCCTCTTCCTTCGGATGGACGCCGCCGATCGTCCAGCGTTTCCCGTGCCGCGCCGCCGAGGCCCGGTAAGGCCACAGCAAATGTCCTTCGTAAAGAATCGTGTCGGCGATCGCCCTCACGGCGTCCATGGACCGCTCTCCTCCGGCCGCATGGCCATTTCCGCGCTCAATGCGGCATCGCGGAGAGGGGCGCCGGAGTCGTTCGGCGACGCCGGTCGCGCGGCGTCGTGCAGCCGCCCGGTGTCGTCCGGCTCGGCGTCGTCGTGGAGGGCCTCGGCGGCGCGGAGCAGCTCGTCCACCGTGTCGTCGAAGGAGGTGTGCGCGCGGCGGGCGCGGTAGGCGGCCAGGCGGTCGAAGCGGTCCTCGTCGAGGCGCAGCCAGCGGACGGCGCCGTAGTAGCGGTCCACGAGGCTCCGCCACACCGCGACGGGCAGCTCGCCGGCGGCGCGGTGCCGGCACGGGATCTGCGCGGTGCGCAGCACGCCGTCCTCGCCGGGGTAGAAGACCGTCCCGTCGAAGGCGAGGTCGAGCGGGACCTCGCCGCCGGCCAGGGCGCGCAGGTACTGGTCCGCGGTGACCTGCATGTCGTGCCCGCAGGGCAGCGCGACGGTCACCTCGGTCTCGCCGCGGAACGTCGGGACGGTCACGCCGATCCGCGCCCACAGCAGCCCGCCGGGCGGCTCGCCCGACAGCGCGGCGGCGCCGATCTGGCGTTCGAGCCGGTCGCGTTCGGCGGGCTCGTAGCCGCGCCGCGCCGCCGCGATCGTCACGGTGGTGGTGAGCAGGACGCACTGGACGGGCCCGCCGTCCGGGCGGCGCAGTCCGATGCGCAGGTTCAGCGTGGGCGCCGCCGCGAAGGGCTCGGGTTCGATCCCGAGCAGTTCCAGCGCCAGTTCCGGGACCGTGTTCATGCGGGCGTCACGCCCCGCGCGCCGACGGTGGTCATGGCCCTCCCCCCAGAGATCATTGACCAATTCGACCTGCCCGGCGGGATTCGCCCGCAAACACCGCCGGATAACCGCCTCCGGCATTTCCATGACCGCGTAAAGGCGGCCTTCTGCACGGGAAGATCCGGACGGCGGAACCCTTACCGCGAAGCGAGCGGGACGGCCCGGAAAGCGCGCCCGGACGGGCCGCAGCGGCGGGCGCCGTCGATGTGATATCGGGGCAGTTGCCCGATATGCGGGCGGCGGTGGCCGGCGGGGAGATCGCAAAACTTTCCGCAGTCATGCCGGACACGGTGCGGAGGTCAGGCCGGACACGGTGCGGAGGCGCCCGGCTTGACCTGGAGCGCGCTCCAGCTTCTAGCGTTCTGCCCGTCCACCATGAGAAGGAGCCCGCATTGCAGTACCGGAAGCTCGGCCGTACCGGCGTCGAGGTCAGCACCCAGTGCCTCGGCGCCATGATGTTCGGCGCGGTCGGCAACCCCGACCACGACGACTCCGAGCGCATCATCCACCGCGCGCTCGACGCCGGGATCAACTTCGTCGACACCGCCGACATGTACTCCGCCGGGGAGAGCGAGGAGATCGTCGGCCGCGCCCTCAAGGGCCGCCGCGACGACGTCGTCCTCGCCAGCAAGTTCTTCTTCCCGCTCGGGGACGAGCGCAACGCGCGCGGCGGGTCCCGCCGCTACATCGTGCGGGCCGTCGAGGCCAGCCTCCGCCGCCTCGACACCGACCACATCGACCTCTACCAGATGCACCGCCCCGACTGGGACACCGATCTGGAGGAGACCCTCGACGCCCTCACCGACCTCGTCCGCCAGGGCAAGGTCCGCTACATCGGCTCCTCGTCCTTCCCGGCCGACCTGATCGTCGAGGCGCAGTGGGCGGCCGCGCGCCGCGGCGGCGCCCGGTTCGTCTGCGAGCAGCCCCAGTACTCGATCTTCGCCCGCTCCATCGAGGACGCGATGCTGCCCGCCGCGCGGCGGCACGGCATGGGCGTCATCCCGTGGAGCCCGCTCGCCGGCGGCTGGCTGACCGGCAAGTACCGGCGCGACGAGGCGGCGCCCGCCGGCTCCCGCTTCGCGCCCTCCGACGACTCGAACTGGAAGGGCCGCACCGTCGACACCGACCCGAGCGCGCCCGTCCGGTACGACGCCGTCGAGCGGCTCGCCAAGATCGCCGACGAGGCGGGGCTGTCGCTGACGCACATGGCGCTGGCCTTCGTCGGCGAGCACCCGGCGATCACCTCGACCATCATCGGGCCGAAGACGATGGCGCAGCTGGACGACCTGCTCGCCGCCGCCGACGTCCGGCTCGACCCGGCCGTCCTGGACGCGATCGACGAGGTCGTCCCGCCCGGCACCGACATCGCGGGCATCAAGCACCTCACCGGGAACCCGTCGCTGGAGGCCGCGAACCGCCGCCGCCCGCGATGAGCTTCTACCACGTCTGCTTCACGGTGCCCGACCTCGAGGCGGCGATGCGCGACCTCACCGCCGCCTCGGGGCTGGGCTGGCGCGACCCCGCCGACGGGCGGCTCGGCGAATGGGACTACCGGATCGTCTTCTCCGCCGGTGGGGCCCCGTTCGTCGAGCTGATCGAGGCCGCGCCGGGCGGGCCGTGGGGCGACACGTCCCGGGCGGGCTTCCACCACCTCGGGTTCTGGACGTCCGACCTCGCGGCGGGGACGGGAAGGCTCACCGCCGCCGGGCTCCCCGAGACGTTCTCCGGCTGCCCGCACGGCCGCGCGTTCGCCTACCACCGCGTCGACTCGATCGGCGCCCACGTCGAACTCGTCGACCGGAGCCTCCAGGCGTCCTTCCTGGACACCTGGAACCCCGGCGGCCCACCGATGCCCGCCGTCGACGGGCCGGCCGTCGACGACGACGAGCCTGCCTGAGCCGCACGCACGCCCTCCAGCGGCCGGGGCCGCTCCTGCACCGGGGCGTTCGCAGGTCAGACAGGCTGACCGATGGGCCGAATGGTCATGGTGTTGATGTCGACGCCCGCCGGCTGGTCGAGGGCGTGGCAGACGGCCTCGGCGATGGGCTGGGGAGGCAGCGCGAAGGGGGGAGCACCGGCGCCCTCCCAGAAAGGCGTGTCGATCATGCCGGGGTTGACGAGGGTGACGCCGATGCCGCGGGTCGTGGCGTGCAGGCGCAGGTTCTCGGCGAGTCCGGTGGTGGCCCACTTGGTGGCCGAGTAGAGGTTGCCCGGAGAGTTCTTGAGCCCGGCGACGCTGCCGATGAGCACTAGCCGTCCGCCGGTGGCCTCAAGGTGGGGCAGGGCGGCGTGGGCCAGCAGGGCCGGGCCGAGGACGTTGGTGAGGACCATCGGCGCCCACGACGTCGGGTCCCCGGCTCCGATGGAGTCACCGGTCATGAACCCGGCGTTCGCCACCGCAGCGTCAAGGGCACCGAAGTGCTCCACCGTGCGGGTCACGACCGACTCGGTGGCCTCCCAGTCCGTCGCGTCCGCGATCATGCCGAGCAGCCGGTCGGGGCGGCCGGCCTCGTCCAGGAAGGTCTTCAGCTTGCTCTCGTCGCGGCCCGTGACGGCCACGCGGTGGCCGCGGGCGAGCAGCAGCCGCGCGGTGTGGGCGCCGATACCGCTGGTCGCGCCGGTGATCAGTACGGTCTTGCTGGTCATGGTCATGCTCCTGAGGTGTGTTCGGGACGGCGGAGGGCGGACGGCGGACCGCGATGAAGGAATGCCGTTCGGACCGCCGATCCCAGGAAACGGGCGCCGTCAGGGGCGAGGAAGGCCGCGTTTATGGGGGGTATAAACGCAACCTCCCTATCGGCCGGAACATGGGTTCGGTGCACGAACGTCCGTGGGTACGGTGGACGAATGGAGCATCCGCCCGAGAGCCACGGCGGCGATCGCACCGGCAACCACACCGAGAACCGCACCGAGAACCACACTGGCAACCGCTCGGACAACCGCACCGAGAACCGCGCTGACAACCGCTCGGACATCCGCGACTTCCTCACGAGTCGGCGCGCCAGGCTCGGCCCGGAGCGGGTCGGACTGCCCACGAGTCGGCGACGCCGGGTTCCGGGACTGCGGCGCGAGGAGGTCGCGGCGCTCGCCGGCGTGAGCACCGAGTGGTACACGCGGCTGGAGAAAGGCCACATCGGCGGCGTCTCCGAGGACGTGCTGGAAGCGGTCGCCCGGGCATTGCTCCTCGACGAGGACGAGCGCACCTATCTGCTGGATCTGGCCAGAGCGGCTCGCCCCGCCCGCCGGGCGACGCGGCGCCGGCGTCGCAACGACGTCGAGATCCCGCCCTCCGTGCAGTGGATGGTCGACTCCATGACCATGGCCCCCGCCTTCGTACGCAACGGCCGCTTGGACATCGTCGCCAGCAACGCGCTGTGCAGGGCCCTCTATTCACCGATGTTCGACAGCGGAACCACCGCTGAGCGGGGCTGCGCCAACTTCCCCCGCTATTTCTTCCTCGACCCTGGCTCTTCCCAATTCTTCGTCGACTGGGAGGAAGGCGCGAAGGCCACGGTCGCCGTGCTCCGCGCCGAAGCCGGACGCGAACCTCACGACCGGGCCCTGCGCGAGCTCGTCGGCGAACTGTCCACGCTCAGCCCCGAATTCCGCACAATGTGGGCCAGTCACGACGTCCGAATTCATCACGGGGGCGTCAAGCGGCTGGACCATCCGGAGGTGGGCCGCCTGGAGCTGACGTTCCGCTCCCTGGACCTGCCGCTGGCTCAGGGCGCCGTGCACGACCTGACCGTCTACGCGGCCGAACCGGGCACCCCCGCGGAGGACCGCCTTAAAGTCCTCGCCAGCTGGACAGCGCCTCCAGCCTCGACCACAGAACCGCTCCGCCCGCCCCGCTGACACCGAACGGTCAGCGAACACTGAGGGTGGAGCCCACGGCGGTGCGCAGGGCTGCGCGAGTCACCAGCAGGACTGGCCCGTCTGGATCCTTGCTGTCCCGCGCCGCCACAGCATCGACCGCGTCCGCCTCTGTCTTCGTCTCCGCTAACTCAACGCAGTTGCCGCCACTGGATGTGCTGTAGCTGCTCTTGCGCCACTGGGCGCTTTTCAAAGGCATGGTTTCAGTGCCGAACGCGGGGACGCCGCTGTCGCGAGTCCGTGCTTGCGCGTTTGGTGAATAGCAAGAAAGGGTGTTCGGGTGGTGGGGTGGCGCTTGCGTACGGGGCCGCCCCTCCAAAGTCAAGGGCGCCTTCGGCGTCGCTTCGCGATGGACTTCGT